>NZ_CP037421.1:6296806-6530724 GCF_007748155.1 Gimesia panareensis | reverse complement strand
GCAAATATCGTTGACCAACTTGCAGATCGAACTAAAGCTATTGCGGCATACTTATCGCGAAAGAAAATTACAGACACAAAAATTTTAACATACGTTGAACATATACGGACTACTACAAGTGGTCTGAGACAGCAACTAGGACATTTAACACCCTCTTTAAAGTTTGCCCGTACTACTCGTACGAATATCAACTTAATAACGTTCTGTGAGAATCTTGCTGAATATCATCAATCCCGCTGGAAGAACTATCCAATTAGTCTTGCGGTACGTATTTTAGATCCATTTAGTGTTAAAATTAATCAAGGAAAACTAACGCAAGTTTTCGACAACCTCATCATTAATAGTGATTATTGGCTGAAAGAAGACCTGGAAGCAGGCAGAATTGACAAAGGAATAATTACTATACGAATTTCAGAACCTCATATAGTGATTAGCGATAACGGTCGAGGAATTGATCCTTCCATAGAAGCAGCTCTTTTTGAACCATCCGTTTCTCGTAAAAAGAATGGGCGCGGTTTAGGTCTTTATGTAGCCCAACAACTTCTAGATTCTGAAGGATGCAGCATCAAGTTAAGAGCTCGCAGAAATTCTAACAATCGATTTTACCAATTTGAACTTGATCTTTCTGGGTGTCTTATTGATGGTGTCGAATGAAATGAGTCAATACCTTGAAGAAGCACAAAGCTCTGTTGCTACTCTTTTTGAACTAATGGGAATTAGTCGAGTTGTTGTTGTTGATGATACATATTCGGCTTCAACCAAAATTGAAGATATTTTGGGAACCTGTCTTTCCCTCGCAAATGCTGGAAAGATATCTACTATTCAAAATATTGACCAGTTTCAGAATGCTTCTCTCTCTGTCAAGGATACGGAAATACTTCGTAAGCGTTTAGTATCAATTTTAGAAGACTTAAATGATACTGACCGAAAATCAATTGCAGTACAACTGTAACCGTACACCAGGACCAGTCATTTCGCTGGGGCTGATTATTTGCTGAGGCGGCGTCGGGCTCGACGCTTGCGTTTGCGGTCAGCGGATTGGCGACGCTCGTCCTGGCGGTACGTTCGAATCGATTCAGGGTGGTCCACTCTCCAGGCGTGCGGTGCCAGCCTGGCCCAGTCCGTCTCGCCGTCAAGGGCACGCTGCAACACGTCGTGCAGGTAAGCAGCTACGTCCAGGTCGTTACGAATCGCCGTACCCACGATCGTCATCAGGTTCGCCGCTCGATCACCAGCGAACACCGATCCTTTGAACATCCAATTCTTGCGACCCGTGGCCACACGTTTCATCAGTTGTTCGCAATCGTTGTTGTCAATCGGGATCGAGGCGTCATCAATAAATCGCGACAAGGCCTTCCAGTGACGACGAATGTACGCAGCGGCTTGACCAAGATTGCTCTTGGGTAAAACACGACCCGGCGACATCTCTTCGCCGGACAAGTACTCTTCGATCAGACCCAGTACATGACGCGACAGGCGGCGGCGACGGGCCAGCCGCTGGGACGCATTGAGCCTCTGGATCTGGTCCTCGACGTCGTAGAGCATCCGAATCCACGATTCGAGCTGAGCGACCTGGAGCGGGAACGCGCTGCGGCACTCGTCAATCTTACGACGCGCATGCGCCCAACACGCGGCGAACGTAATCCGTGAGCCACTTCGAACCTCGATCTTCTGAAAACCCGACCAGCAATCTCCGATCAGGTTGCCCGCGAAATCTCTGAGCACTTCATCCGGTCCGTCCCGGTGACGACTGACCGTGAAGTCAAACGCCACCACCGGAAGACGCGAGGCGTAATAGCCCCACATCTTTGCGTTGATGCTGGGCTTGCCGGCGGCGATCGCGGTTTCCAGCACCTCGCCGATCCGCTGCCCGCGGGGATGCCGGGACAGATCCGGCATCGCGGCGGGAGTAATCAACAACACGCCGGTGTCGTCGCAACCGATCGTTTGATCCTGTTTCAGATAGCTGCGCAGGTGCGCCGCCAGCGGACGAAGTGCAAACTCAACACCCGCTTCGATGTTTTGCAGCGTGCTGCGACTGGGGGTCCAGCCACTGCCGGCGAACAGGTCTTGCTGGCGGTAAAACGGGAGATGATAGAAGTATTTCGCCGCCACGACTTCTACACCGATCGATGGATCGAAACGATGGCCCTCGACCAGTCCGGTCGGCCGCTCAGGACTGAGGATGCCTTGGGTTTTGTCCGCTGGGTGCGCGTACTTGGCATATCTGGTCACCCGCACGCGTAGTTCACTGCGGATCAACTCAAGCGTTTCGACTTCATCGTAGCCGATCAGTTTCAATCCCTCGCGTTGTTCCTTGGGAAGGTCAACGAGTTTCTCATAACGCGGCAGGTGGGCGGGGAATTTACGGTCGTCGGGTCGCGGTCGCCTGGGTTGGCACTTTCGGTTCGATTCAGCGGCGTCCTGGGCAATTTGTTCAGCTTGCCGGATCGCTTCTTCGAGCGCGCTGACCACTTCGGGCGTGACTTCCTCGCCCAGGTCCAGCAGCAACTGACCGGCACCGTCGATTCGCCGTTCGCTCTTACGGCCGTAGAGTTGTTTAAGAAGTTTCTCGATCGTCAGGTTCAGCTCGGTGACTTTCTCATTGAGCTGGTCCTGATTGTCCTTGAGCTGCAAGACCGAGTGGGCCTGTTCTTCGACCAGCTTGTCCTTGAGTGAAAGCTGGGTCGCTTGTTGATTGATCGTTTGTTGCCCGTCATCGACTTGCCTTTGCAACATCGCAATCAAGCGATGGCAGTCTTGGATGTCGTGGGGAAGTGATTCATCAGCCATGATGGACGCATTATAAGAATTCGGACTTTTCGCACTACCCGATGATCAATAAAAAAAGCAAATCCCAACAAAAACCGGCCCGCGAAATAGATTCTCGCCAGGCCGGTTTGCCGAAGGATGTTTTGATGAGGCTGCGACTCAGACCGCAGTCATTCGCTTTCTTCTGTGCCTGGACGACTTCAGCGAAACGCCGGCGATCCACATGGCCAGTTCGACCGAATCGATGGTCACGTGGGTTTTGTCGTCTTCGGGCGTTGGCAGCTCAACGGTACCTTGCTCAAGCCGCCGGTACCATAACGTCAGTCCGCCGGTCTCCCACCACAGGGCTTTGATACGATCGCGTCGGCGGTTCACAAACAGGAATAGAGAACCGTTGAGGACGTTCTGACCCAGCGTCGCGGTGACAATGCCGGTTAAACCGTCGAAGCCGTTACGAAAATCGACCGGCTCGGTGCACAGGTAGATGGGCGTGCCGCTGGGCAAGCCCATCATGAGCGGGCCTCCTGGCTACAGGACGGGATCTCGAATCGAATGCGAATGCCGCCCGGCAGATCGACGGCCATGACAGTGGCCGGTGAGGACGCTGCAAGCGTGACGGGCAGGAAGCCTGCCGGCTTTCTGCCCGTCTGTCGAGGAGGGGCAGACGTGCTGTCGCGAAGCCGTTGATGGTCTCTCCTGGTGGTACCGCGGATCTTCCGCCGGCCGCGGACCTTCCGCCGCCAGTAATAGTAGGACGCTTTTGAGACGTTTTCGTTTTGGCAGAACTGCGCGACGGTGATTTCAGCCTGGTCGAATCGCTCCAGTCGGTCTGCCCAGACTTGGGCGGTTTTCACTCGAATTGTTTTGGACCATGGGATCTCCTGTATGGGAAACGTGAGGAAACCCGAGATTCTAAACCCTGCGCCTACAATGGTTCTGGTGTACGGTTACGAAAACGTAGCGCGTGCCGGTTGAAAACCGTAGCGCTGTCTGTGCAGGATTCGTCCTGATGTGGCTGTTTGGGGACGAATGCGTGGTCTTTTGTTATTTCGTCAGTCGCGGTTGCTTGCTTGAGCTTTTTGTGTGCCGCCGTTTGGCGTCCTGTAACCGGTAACTTTCACCAGTGGTTTCATACGCCACTTCTGCAGACTGAGCCTCTGCAGGCGGGGGCTCCCCTGTGTCCTCAGTCTCGGCAGGTTCATTGAGAAATGTTTCGAGGTCGCCTGCATTCGCTAAAGCAAAACCGTTATCAGCGTCCGCAGTTTGTTCAGAATGTCCCAGCTCAAACAGACCCACGACGGAATCGGCTCGCTGCCAGTCCTCCTCAGCCTGCGGGCGAATCAGGGAATCGGGGGACAGCGTTTCGTCTCGTACCAGTTCCAACAGGTCCTGAAATGAGAACGGACCTAGAATCTGATCGTCCTGTTTGAAATACCAGTCGTTCGACATTGTCAGATTGATTTACCTGTAAATAGGATTCGTCTGGCCGGCAATCTCTGCTGCCAGCCTGTTCTGTTAGATACATTCGGATACTATTCCATGGTACATGCTGTCACAGCGAATTCCAGAGAGAAACTTACAAAATCAGGAATTGAGACAGGAGTGAATGCGGACTGTGCAGGTGGGACAAAAACAGGGGCAGGACCCTCGGTTTGCAGAGCCCTGCCCCTGAACGTGATCGGTGCTTCGCTTAGTTCCCGACCCTTATTTATCCCATCCACAGTCAGGAAAAGATTCCTCTGAGTCCCTTGCCTGATTCAGGTATTTACAAATCATCCACGTCATAGCCCGGATGTTTAAACAGCTGTTCCGGCTTCGCGACAATATCCGGCTGAAAGACCTTCTCCCGCCACTCGCTCGCTTTGACCTCTTCAAAGGCGACGGAAATCGATTCCGCACCATAGTGAAATACGTCCATTACATCCCTGGTGATGCGGTCAGCCAGTTCCTGCTTCAGTGCGTCTGACTTGCCAGGCCAGAGTTTAATGATGACGTGGGGCATGCTGCCTCCTTTCTCTGAATGAACTCGTCGGAGAACACAACTGACTGCCGGTTGCCTGTTAAATGGGTTGTGCCGTCGGCCGGAACAGAATCTCATTCACATCGACGTTGGCCGGCTCGTTGATCGCAAACGCCACCATCCGGGCGAACGTATCCGCGGGAACAGCGATCTGGTCGACAAAGCCTTTCGTTTCCGCCTGGATCTTCTCGTCGCTGATATGCTCCAGCAGTTCCGTGGCGACCGCACCCGGCGAGATCACTGTGGTGCGGATATTATAAGGCTTGACCTCCTGACGCAGTCCCTCTGACAGTGCCCTCACGGCGAATTTGGTGGCACAATACACAGTCGCATCGGGCCCCAGCTTGTGACCATAAACCGATGACACGTTGATAAAGTGGCCGCTCTTCTGCTCCTGCATATGAGGCAATGCGGCGGCAATCCCGTTCAGCACGCCTTTGAGGTTCACGTCGATCATCTGGTCCCATTCGTCGGTCTTCAACTGGTCCAGCGGAGCCAGTGGCATCAGCCCCGCGTTGTTAAGCATGACGTCAATCCGCCCATACGTTTCAACTGCTTTGTCGACGAGATTCTTGACCTGCTGTCGATCTGTTACATCCGTGGGCACCGCCAGCGCTTTGCCACCCTGACCGTTCAATTCTTCTGCCAGGGCCTCGATTCGTTCTGCTCGACGTGCTGCCAGTACGACGGTCGCCCCTTCGGATGACAGCAGCCGCGCGGTCGCTTCGCCCAGTCCACTGCTGGCTCCGGTGATCACAACAACTTTTCCTGTGATATTCTGATTGTTCATAATAAGTATCCTTTTTATGACTTGTTGAATTGTGCGATAAGAAACGTGTTTTCGTTTACGTTCCGTATTGTTCGTCAGTGACGTGTTCCATCCACTCGACGACTTTGCCCTCAAGGGCTTCCTGAATCGCGATGTGCGTCATCGCTGTTGTTGGCGCTGCACCGTGCCAGTGCTTGACTCCCGGCGGAAACCAGACCACATCTCCCGGACGAATCTCCTCGATCGGTCCCCCTTCAACCTGGACCCGCCCCACTCCTGATGTCACGATCAACGTCTGGCCCAGTGGGTGCGTATGCCAGGCAGTCCGGGCCCCCGGCTCAAAGGTCACACTGGCTGCTGCGGCCCGCGCCGGTTCGTGGGGATTGAACAGTGGATCGATCCGCGTATTGCCGGTAAACCAGTCTGCCGGTCCCGCGACCGATGCTTGAGACCCGTTTCGTGTGATTTCCATTTGATTCTCCTTCGCTTTGCTGGGGGGTTCAGTTGCCTGAGCTTGTTTGATGACTGACAGGGAAAAGACGGCCGCACCAGCGATCCGCACAAACTGACGACGCCCTATCTGGGTTGACGATGGACGGCCCACTTCCAGATCAGATTGAATGTTCGAGTCGCAGCCCGTCATCGCGTGATTCCTGTTTATGTCAGGTCTTTTCGTTCTCTTCACCCTCTATCATAGGCAGCCTGAAAAACAGGTGGTAGCACGATCCTCTCTATTGATTGCCTGATCCTCTGCGGTCCTGGAGGATTGATGTCCCGGGAGATGTTCGCGCTTCTAATGTCATTCAACACATTTATTTACATAAAACGTCTTAAATTACGCTTTTTGCCTTCGAAAGCATTCTAAGAGTCCGCCTGCCCGACCCGGTAGCACGATTCTCGGCGGTGATTGCCTGATTCTATGCGGGATACTGTTTCATCAGTGGTCACGCCCGCCTCTCACCGGTATAATAAAGTCACTCAGCGGTGAATACTATTGGGGGGCCGAGGACCATTTCTCGAAGGAAGCATCAGTATGCACAACGCAGAATTGACAGCATTGGCGTCCGCCGTCCAGCGACATGCGACTCCGGATAAAGTGGTCAATACACCGGTCCCGGAACTGAAGCTCTCCTGCTTCACCGCACCAACAGAAATGACATCCCTCGTCTACGAACCCTGCTTGTGTCTGATTGTGCAAGGCTCTAAGGAAGTGCTGCTCGCCGGTGAATCCTATCGTATGGACCCCGCTCAATTCCTCCTCGTCTCGGTCGACCTGCCCGTCGATGCCCGTGTGCTGGAAGCCACGGCTGATCAGCCATACGTCGGCGTGCAGATCTCGCTCGACCCGCGTGTGGTCGGCGAACTCCTGGCCGAAGGGACAACCGTTTCTGCACCGGCCCCGTCTGAACGCGGACTGGCGGTGACCTCGGTCGAACCGCCACTTCTCAATGCGGTCACACGACTTGTCGATCTGCTCGATACTCCTGCTGACCTCCGCCCCCTGGCCCCCCTGGTACTCCGTGAGATTACTCACCGTGTACTGACCGGCCCGCAGGGATTGCGACTGCGTCAGATCGCGCTGGCTGGCGCACCCGCTTATCGAATCGCCCGGGCCATTCGCTGGCTGAAGGATCACTTTGCCGATCCACTGCGGATCGAATCGCTGGCCGCTCAGGTCGGCATGAGCAGTTCCTCGTTCCACCAGCACTTCAAGAACGTGACCGCGATGACTCCGCTGCAGTATCAGAAACGCATGCGCCTGCAGGAAGCACGCAACCTGATGTTCAGCGAAAAACTCGAAGCCGCCGAAGCCGCCTTTCGCGTCGGCTACGAAAGCCCCTCCCAGTTCAGCCGCGAGTACCGACGCATGTTCGGCGCCCCGCCCCGGCAGGACATCGCCGCTCTCAAGACGGAATACGCAACTTAAACAGTGCCGCCTTTCCATCTCCTCCCCGTTATTCACAAAATTCACTTCCCGGTTTTCAGTTCGCTTCTGTCTCTGAAGCGGAACACATTGAACTTGATCCGCAGCTCCCTATTCGTATTCTGCTCCAAATGTGGCTCGCGCGCGAGGCGGGTTCGCGAGCACCGGAACACAATGCACCAGTGACGCAACTGCACCTGAAATGCCGTCGATTTTCACTCGCTTTCCACCGGAACATTTCGAACCGGTTCGAAATGTTCTCCCTCTGGTCAGGTCAAATCGGGACAAAATCGGGCCAAAAATGGACACAATCAGGACAAAAACTGGACACAATCCGGCCACATCGGGACAAAATTTTGTCTTGACTCCCACACGCCCTTCAACAGAATATCTTTCATCAATTGACATCGAGGTGTGCCACTGTCGGCTTGTCCGACAGTGATGGAACCAGTCTGCAAAGTCAGTAAAGGATCCCATAACAAATACTCTGTTCCAGACAATGAAAGATACCAGCGGCAAAGACTACCGCCTCGCAACTCTGAATCAAGCAGAGGCCCTCAGAGAAAATACGTTCTCTTGAGCCAGTTGCTCCATTCTACGAAAAAGAAACGTACCCGCTGAGCTGAAAATCGCGAAGTGATCGCTGTAGAGAGGCGGATATCAGCAGTAGTGCAGATACCTGGAGTGACTAGGTCTCGTTTCTGCCGTGCACCGCAGCCAGCCTTTGTTTCAGGCGTTGCAGCAGCGATCCCCGCTGTGACATCGTTGTCGTCTGAGCGTGAGCCGAATCCCGCGCGGACTGCGCCAGTTCCACCTGCAATTCCTGCACCTGTGTTTCCAGCATCTGAACCTGTTGTTCCAGCAAATGTGAACGTTGTTCAAAATGAGCCGCCCGCTGTTCGTCCTGGGCCTGTTGTTTGACCAGGGGCGCCAGGCTATGCAGGTAATTCGCAGCCGCAGTCAGATTCCTTTCGGGAGCAACAGTCCTCGTCCTCGCACTCTGGTACGCATCAAAATAGAGGGACTCAAGTTCCTCCAGGTACTTTTCCAGGTCGACTTGCGCACGAATCCAGCTTGAAACCGCCGCTGCATCCGTGGCATCGTAACCGGATAGGGCATTGACGATACTGGCTTCCGTTAAAGGGGCTGCCTGCATGGTGCGGACACCAAAATTCAAGCGCCGCATAGCATCCATATTCTGTGTGGTGACCAGCCCGCCTACCCCGTGGCACTCCATGACCACCACGGCACAGCCGACCGACATCGCCTCCAGGGCACAACGGGCTTTCGCAAACACCACATCATACTGGGGAAGCAGTTCTTCGGGATGCATCTGCATGTTCCCGGATCCCAGTCCCATCAGGTCCACACGCTCAATCCCCCTGGAATAACAGGCGGCACGGATGAGTCCCGCGTAGTTCTGGTCGGATGCCAGGTTACTGAAGATGAGGGCAGACTTCGGCTGCTCCGGCAACGGGGAACGTGGCTGGAAGCGGGTCAGATCCACAAAGTTATACAGCGTTGTAATCTGTTCCGGTGTAATGCCGGGAGTGGTCAACAGCCGTTCGCGGCACAAATCATCCACTGCGACATACTTCGCAATCGTCGGGAAGACAGCCGGCCGTTCCTGCCAGGGGAGCCAGCCGTGGCAGTAATACACGACCGGAGTCTGGGGAAATCGCAGCATGGCAGCCATCGCTTCCAGGTGATGTTGCGCGTGAATCACATCCGGCGGTTCCTGCAGGGAATTCAGGTCGTTGATGACCGGAATGGTGCTCCGCTGGAACTCCTCTGCCAGCGCACCCAGCGTCGTGGAATACGCCACGGGCAGATGCCCCTGCCGTAAAAGCCCCCGGGCCACTTCGTACAGGAACATTTCCGAACCTTCACGATGCGCGAGTGTGTTATTCGTCAACAGGATCCTCAACCGGGACTTCATGCGCTGTTCTCCCCTCGCAGGGCGTGAATCAGCGGCAGCATATGCTGGCGGAATTCAATCGCACGCTGGTAATAGCCGGCTGCAACCTGTTGTGCTCCATGGCGTTCATAGAAGGGCGGAGATACTTCAAAGCGGGACAGGTTCAAAGCCGATGTCGACGGCGAAAACCACTCCTCTCCCAGAATCCCCGTACCGAATCGGGAGAGCATCGCTTCGACTTCTTCCAGCAACGTACCTCCCGCTTCCCGTGCGTAGTTCTGGATTCGATCGAGTTTCCATTCCTGCTCCGCCGCGCTGAGTCGATGACAACAGGCCCCGACATGTTCCGACCAGGTGGCGGGTGGCTCAACCAGCGGAAATTCAAAATTGGGCAGAGAACGTCCCGTAGTCTGCTCTAGATCCGTCAGGATACTATCGATCAGGCAGCGACAGAGATCGTGAGAAGGATTGTAGCCTTCAACCGAATCTCCCGCCACGACCTCAATCTGATGCTCAATCAGAATCGCCCTGATCTCCTGCTGTAGCTGCTCAAAAAAAGACAGATCCTGTTCGAGAATCGCCCGGTAAAACCGCTGATCTGTCACGTTTCCAAATAGGGACGCCGTGCTTCCGCCTGCTTCCTCGATCACCTTTCTCGAAAGCGCGATCCGGGGTTGTTGCGTATGTCCGGAACCATCAGTCAGAATGATCACCAGGGGTTTGACTTTCCTCATCCAGCCGAGAACACGCAATTCGTGACCGGGATGGCTCAGAATCAGGGCAGCAGTAGCATCAATGGGGGTGGGGCACATGGCAGCAGTTTGAGCGGTGGCGGATAGACGGTATTCTGGCGGAAGAAGATCATCCCGTTCCGAGGGAGATGATGACGTGATTTACAGTGAACGTTTTCTGAAAGTGCTCCTGGCTCAATGGGAGCGGGATTATAACACTGCCCATCTTTTCGAGTCCAGAGCGCATCGGCCTCTGTTCAGTTACATGTTTATCGTCTGCAAAAAATAAACATTTTAGCCCTGTTCAGATCAACATAACTTAAGGCCGCTTGAGGTGAGCATCTGTTTTATCGCGAAGTCTCCTGACCCGCTTGCAGGCTCATCAGGTAGGACAGCAGATCGGCCATCGCCGCTTTATCGATCTGTTTTTCCAGACCTTCCGGCATAAATGACAGCCCGGAGCTGCGGATCTCTTCGATGTTGATCCGCAGCACTGTCGTTTCCGTTCCGTCCGGTTTGCGAACCGTGATACTGTTCACGCTTTCGTTGGCGATCATCCCCGAGAGCACCTGTCCGCTCTCCAGCACCAGCGTGTAGCTCATGTACTGCGGCTTCACTTCCCGGTTCGGATCGAGAATATGCAGGAGCACACCCGCCTTCCCGCGATCGCGGATCGCCTTCAGGTCCGCACCCACTGCTGTCCCCACCCCTTCCAGCCGATGACAGGCGGAACAGACCTTTTTAAAGACCGCTTTCCCTTGCGGCACAGCGCCGTTTCGTTTCAATGACTCCTGGTACTGCTGCACCACCTCGTCCCGTCGCGCGAGTGCCCGGTCTGCATACAGCTTGCTCACGCGACTTGCGAGCGTTTTATCAGGATGCTGTTTCAGCAGTTCCACTCGCGCGGGACTGAGATCTCCCCGGCCGATGGTCCCCGCTTCGATCGCATCGATCAGCGCCCCGCTCCACGCAGCACGCGACAGCAGCACCTCCGCAGCTTTCGTCCGCAGGGCCGGCGTCATCTTCGCCCAGCGGCTGATCAGCAGCTTCGCGATCTGTTCATCCTGAAAATCAGACAGGGTCAGCATCGCAGACACCTGCACCGGGTTCACCTGCTGTGGTTCGAGTAATTCACTGAAGACCTCCTGCACCTCCCGGAACGGCGCAAACCCCAGTCGCTCGATCGCGGTCAGCCGCTGCTTGAGGGGCAGTTTCGTGTTCAAAGCCTCCGCACGGGACTCTTCCAGAATTCGCCCCAGGATCGGCTTGAGTGTCTGTTGGTGACTGGTCAAAAATGCTCGACGAGTCTTCTCCGGTTGTGCTGCCAGTAACGCCAGCAGAGCCGCTTCCTGTTGTTGTCGCTCAGTATCACTCCACGCCAGCAGACTCTTGAGCACCGCTTCGGTTTCCTGCTGCTGTCCCGCAGCTCCCGTCTGCCGGGCCAGAGCGATTAGAAAACGAGCCCCCTGTTTCCACTGGCGATAGTCTTTCTGACGGGCCAGCGCTTCGAACACACTGCCCGCCCCTTTAGCCAGGGAACTCAGCAGCGCCAGTTCCATCCATTGGTCACTGCCATCCCGCACGGTCAGCTCTGCGAATACCTGGTTCCGCTCCGGAGACGAAACCAGCTCACCCAGCGAAAACGCCAGCTGATAACGGACGCGCAGCGATGGATCATCCCCCATCGCCAGCAACCGATCTCGCAGGGCCGTTGATGTCTTAACCCGCGCCTCCGCCAGCCGGAGCGCATGCACCCGCACCTGTGGTTCGTTGTCTTTAAGGGCCCGCAGCAGACTTGCTTCATCCAATGCGTCCAGCCCGTCCAACACATGCAGAGCTGTCATTCGGGTCACGGGATACTCGGCTTCCGCAGCCAGTCGTTTCAATGCGGGAACCGCAGACCGGTCCTGTCGTTCGTACAACAGCCGCGCCGCCGTATCCCGGTGCCAGCCGTTCCGATGCGCCAGCAGTTTGACTAATTCGGCTGTCGTCGCCTCTCCCAGTCGGGGTAACTTCGGCTGCTGAAAATCGTCGCGGACGATCCGATAAATCCGCCCCCGCCGATCGCCTCCGGTCACATTCACTTTTTTGAGCAGCTCCGGCGGCAGAAACATCGCCCCTTCAATCAGATCGCGGTTCATGTCGATCACATACAGGTTCCCGTCCGGACCGTTTGCGAACTGCACCGGTCGAAAACTGGTGTCCGTCGAAGCCAGAAACTCACGCCCCGCATCGGCGCGCTTTGCCACCAGCCCCACGCCCTTCGGCTCCAGCTTTCCCCGGAACACGAGGTTGTTCGCCGGCTCTCCCACAAATACACTTCCCCGGTACTCCGCCGGCCAGGCATCGCCGCGATAAATCGTCACGCCGGTTGCCGCGGTAAAGAAGCCGGACGACTTACCCCCTTCATTACTACCGCGGAATTTGCCTTCGTTTCGCAGGCGGGTCCGTTCCTGTCGCCAGTATTCCTCCGGGCTGATGCGAAACAGCTGCGTATGCTTCCCCCCTTCGGTGATTTCCACTGCCGGTGCCGGTGCTTTGAGATACGGGTTTCGTGCCAGGTAGCGGTCGTCATACATCAGCATCTTGACGGGCGAACTGTTATTGCACAGGAACTCCTGTCCCCAGTCGTCAATCGCCAGCCCATGCTGACCGCCGCCGCTGGTAAGATCGAACCGCAGCGTTCGCGGATCGAACAGAAAACCCCGGTTTCCGATCGAACGGGGCCTCTCATCCGGATGTTTCACCGCCCGCACTTCCGCACCCGAATAACTGGTGCAGGCATGAAACCGGTTATCCAGTCCCCAGAGCAGCGTATTCAGCGAAGGATCGGTCCGGTTCTCCAGCCGGCGCAATCCGGTGAAAACCACCTCCCGCGTGTCGGCCTTCCCGTCCCCGTTTGTATCTTTACAGAACAGCAGATCGGGCGCCGCAGCGACAAACAGGCCACCGTTATAACAGGCAACCGCCGACGGCGCCGCCAGGTCTGAGACATAGACGGTGCTCTTGTCATATCGTCCGTCGTCGTCGGTATCTTCCAGCATCCGAATGCTGCCCGTGACCGGCTGTTTGTCTTTCGCAAACTGCTGGTTGTATTCCGGGTATTCCACCACGAACATCCGCCCGTTTTCATCGAAGGCCAGCGCCACGGGATCCCGTAACAACGGCTCCGACGCCACCAGCTCGATCCGAAACCCGGGTTTGACCTGAAACGAAGACAGCGCGTCCGTCGTTTTCTCATCCGCCACTGCGTTCTGTAACAGTATCAGTCCCGTCAGTAATGACAGGCATAAACTTCGCATCAGCTTTCCCTTCCCGTTCACGCAGTCCCGTTCAAAGCACGTTCGGCATTGTTGTAAAAGATGTCCTCCAGCACCGCTTCATCTTGCACGATCCGCACCAGAAAATCCTGCAGACGCGTGCTGTAACAGACGCCCTTGAAACCGCCGCCGCGACCATCTTTACAGGGACAGTCGCTGCCGAACAGCATCTGCTTCGGGTGCCGTTCGATGAAACCCGCGGTGAAATCTTCATCCCGCGAGAGGGCATTGAACCCGCTCCCCGCTGACATGTCCGCATACAGGTTGGGATAGTTGCTCAGCAGATGATCCAGCAGACCGCCCGGCTTGACCGGCCCTCGCGGATAGAGCGTTTTGTCAGGCGAGGGCACGTCCGCACTGATGTGCGACCAGAAAGACTGTGCATGCCCGATGATCCGCACCCGCGGGTATTTCTTCAGGTACGGTTCCAGATGTGTTTCGATGCCCTGGTTGAACCCCTTCTTGTCATCCTGGAAGTGAATCGTGATCGGCCAGTTGAGGTCGTTGCACTCCGCAATCACCGCTTCCACCCGTTTGTCGTTCAAAGGCAGATGTTCTTTCTGTTCCCCGATCCCCCGGCAGCCCAGGAGGTGATAGGCGCGAATCCGCTCAATCACGTCCGGCTGGCGAATGTCGGTCTGGCAGAACGGAATCAGACGCTCCGGGTATTTGTAGAACGCATGCAGCACCGTCTCGGTCCGCAGCGTCACACCCCCTTCGCCGGTTTCTAAAGGCAGGATGAACGCCTTGTCTGTCCCCGTGTTATCCATGTGCTTGATCGTATCTTCAATCGAGCGTCCCATGTGATTGATGTGCAGGTGACAATCCAGCTTCTTATATTTCTTCGCGTCCTGCGCCGGCGCTGCCGCCCCCTGCACAGGCAATGCGGCACTGCAGCAGGCCGCTCCCGCTGCGAACAGAAAACCACGTCTCGATACTTTCGGATTCCACATATCAGCCCCTTTTCAATCAAATCAATGCAGCGCTGGCACAAAGTCGTTCCTCAACGAGTCGCTTTCAATATATCATAAACAACGTTAAGTTATCACGTATGAAACGGAAATTTCGCTGGTGCCTGTCGCCAGAAAACTCATGTCACTTGTATACCCCAGAGATTGATTGAAATGATTTTTTCCAGACTGCTGCGCTCCTGCTGTCTCTTTATTCTGTTACTGTCCGCCAGTCAGACTCTCGCTGCCGAGAAAACCAAAGACCGCCTCTACGATGCCGGCGTCCCCGAAACCGGCTTCCTGACCCTCGAAACAGACAACTACACTGTCCCCCTCGACGCCGCCAGCGGCTGGACCATCGAGAAGATGTTCTTTCAAGGGCAGGAGTTCGGCCTGAATAACGGCCACTACGGCACCGTGCTGCGCCCCAAAGGCGAACAGTGGTGGGGCACCGGCCATAAGGAAGGGGGCCGGGAAGTCGTTCACAAAGTGCAGCTCATCGTCGACGGCAAACAGGTTCCCATCACGAAGACCGGCGAGACGATCAAAGGGCAGCGGATCGAATTCATCAAGGATTCCACGATCTGGAAGTTCAAAGTCCGCGCCGAGATCACCATCACCAGCTCCGAGATCTATGAACGCACGCAGATGGAAGCCCTGGAAGACTGCGAGCTCGACCTGCTCTATTACTTCATGCACTGCTTCCCGCCGACATCGACAAAGTGGATGGCCCAGCTCCCCGACGGCACCATCGAAAGCGGCCCGCTCTCGCACTCAAAGAAAATGGCCGTCAGCAAAAACACCTCCTGGGTCGCCCAGCTGAACCCGGAACAGCAGCTCAGTTCGCTCTGTTACACGCCCCGCGTGATCGCCGGCAACCAGAGCGCCAGCATGATCTGGGACCTCGACCGCTACCACAAATACTACCTCCGCCACAACAACGGCCAGGCCTTCAAAAAGGGAGAGACACTCGACTTCACCGTCATCGTCAAAGCCGTCCCCGACGAAACCGGCGACTGGAAAGCCACCCAGCAAGCCGCTGAGGAATTAAAGAAACAGTTTCCCGCGGAGAAGTAAGGATTCGACATTCAGGAACCGCTCACTGTCGAGAAGCGTTTCGTGTATTTCGTGCCTTTCGTGGTTAAATTCAAAACACAGCAGGTATCACCGCTACTTTTTTCGCTTCACAGGCTTTCGCTTCCTGATACAGTTTCTATCTAAAAAGTCCCTTAATGATAGTAGATCTCTCGATCCTCCAGCAAAAATTCCGGGTCAAGAGTTTCAACACAATTTCCATGGAGATCCATCACGAAGTCTTTCAATTTTAAAATTGAAACTGGCAATTCTGAGATCTGATTATGAGTTAAGTGTATCACATCTATCGATTTCAAGTCTCCAATCGAGTCGGGTAAATATTGAATCTGGTTATCCTGTAATTCAAGTTCTTCCAGATTGACAAGATTTCCAATGGTCTCTGGTAATTTGATGAGTTGATTACCGTTTGCTTCAAGAATGATGAGATTTCGTAATTGTCCAATCGAGTCGGGAAGCTGAGTTAATCGATTATAACTTACATCCAGGTCCTCTAAATGACGAAACGCTCCAATCCATTCCGGTATCTCTCTCAGTTTGTTACTGGAAAGGGATAGAACCTGGAGGTGTATCAATGTCTGCAGATGCTCGGGTAATGTTTCCAGCTGATTAGAGTTCATCGCCAGATAACGTAGATTTATCAGCTGGCTAATAACATCAGGAACTTCTGTCAGTTCATTATCAGCAAGACACAACATTTCTAAATTGGAATAATCAGCAAACCAGTCGGGCAAGGATGAGATGCGATTTCCATTCAGATTTAACTCTCTAAGATTAGCTAGTTGATGTAACGAAGCTGGGATCACTTCCAGCTCATTGTTCCTGATCGAAAGGATTTGTAACTGATCTAATCTTTCGATCCAGGCAGGAATTTCTTGTATCTTATTGCGGTCAATAGAAATTTCTGTGAGTTGCGTTAATTCAGAGATTGCCTGGGGGATCTCTGTCAGATCTTGGGAAGATAAGTAAAGAGTCTTTGCCCCAGTCGTTTTCACTTCTTTGATACACCGATCAATTTCTGATTCTGACATCGTATTTCTCTTAAATAACAGTTAATTCAATCGTGGGACATCCCCTGTAAATTACTTCAGAAACCACTCACCGTTCAGAACCCCGCTCAATCCGCTCATCAATCATTTTGCGAGCAGAAACAGTTTCAAGAGCCTCTTACGATCCAAAAGGTTTCGTGCCTTTTGTGGTTCATCATCAAACTACACCCCAGGCTGGTTTCGTTCATTTCTTGATTCGTGTGATTTTGTCTGATAGTATCGTTCGGGTGATGTAGCCCCCTCGGGGATGATCATACCCAACTCTGGTCAATTAATCACAGGTTCTGTTTCAGAATTAATCCCCAGCTCATGTACCATTTTTCGCCATGGATTGACATCCCGCTATCTGTGCTTTTATACGGCGGGGCTCTCTTTAGAATTTTGCGCTGGGTTCACAAGCCGGATCAGCAGATCGTTAAAAAAACTCCCGAGACCACCCGACGCGCTGCATTTCGTCTGGCGATTGTCATACTTCCGCTCGTTCTGATCTGTTATGCCGTCAATATTGCATTCTGGCTTGTGGTCGTCATTATCCCTCTGATCGATCTGATGGGGCTCCCTGTGCTTAAACTGGGATACCCGATTAGAGAATTCACCCTGGGCTTTCCCGAGCTGGTGCTCTCCCCTCCTGACTCTGTCGGGCAGTCACCTCTGGCTGTTGACGATCCACTCGACCAATATGTTGGCAGAACGGCACGGGCCACTTCATCCCTCTGCCCTCAGGGCACGGTCGAAATTGATGGCCTGCAACTGGGAGCCACGTCCGCCTCTGGCCTGCTGATTTCACCCGGCACTACATTGCACGTGACCGGCATGCGGGATGGACAACTTCTGGTTTGTGAGTCCAGCGAGCCAGCGGAAAAATAACCAACTCCGAATGCACAAAAGCAATCTATTTTTTGCGAGACTTGGGAGTATCCGGTGCGTTTTTCATAACAAACCGGTGTTCTTCCACCAGCTTGAGCAGATCGAACGAGCTGATGATGCCCACCACTTTTTTTTCATGAGTCACCACAACGTGATGGATTTTATGATTTCTCATAATACGGGCCGCTAGAGAAGGATCAGCGTATTGGGGAATGGTGTAAACTTTCTGGGTCATGAATTGACTGACAGGTGTTCCTGCAGGGTGGTCTTCCAGAAAATCAGAAGCAGAAACGATTCCAACCGGTTCACCATCAGAATCAACGACCGGAATACAGCTGCCGGAGTGGCTGCTCAGAACTGTGCGAACGTGCTCAGCTGTCTGGTGAGGCGTCGCAGTCATCACCTGTTGAACCATTAACTCTTCGATTGTGATATTCATGTTCTCTCATCCTGTCTTTTTTCTCGCACACTGAATGCTGCTGATACTCAAGCCGCTGGTTTCTTTTTCTTAAGCGTGGTATGCCTCAAATCATACCATTCGGTCTCAGGCCAGTCCAGCAGACGGACGCAGACACACGGAAACCATTGTCTCTTGCAAGCACAACCAAATCGATCTGAGATCAGTCCTCATTCCTGCTCACAATCCCGTTCGATCCGCTCGAAGTGTTCGTCGATCACCTTGAGGCTCAGCAGCGATTCACGCACCAGTTGCACCGAGGCAAACACCACGCAGCCGATGCCGATGATGATCAGCCCGCCCACAAACCAGAGGGACTGCGGACGCCAGAGATTCACGACGCCCCCCAGCAGACTCCCCAAAGAAAACAGCCCCACGCTGACATACAGGCTCGCCAGTGCATCGCGGAACAGGCGGGCCCGCTGCTGCAGATTCCGCGACAGCATCTGGGCATGCGCATCGGGGTGGTCCAGCAGGTGGTGAAACTCGGTATGAATCTGCCCAAACCGGCCCGAAGTCGAACCAATCAGGAGCGCGACCCCCGGCAACAGGATCAAAGGCGTTAACCAGAATTCAGTACTCGTCATGTTGTTGAAATCTTTTTACTGGTAAAGACAGACGCAGCACTTAATTTTTTTCGTGCAGTTCGTGCCTTTCGTGGTTAAATCAAATCCAGACTCAATAGATCTATTCCTCTCCATTCATATTTCATTTCGAGGAAATACTCTATATTGCCCACGGAGCATGATCCCAGATTCTTTGAAAGGGATCATCGCAGTCGCACTTTCCAGCGTTGATCGCTCCCCTGGCTATGGAGATCAACACATTTGCTTTCATCGCATCCGGCACAGACTGCTGGCACCACTCCAGGGCGGTTGTAAAATCTCCCTTACGCCCCAGCGTTTCTCCGATCTTAGAAAAGCAGGAATCGTTATACTTTTCTGCATTCGTTATTTTCAAAGCCGATTTTAAATCACCGATTTCTACGTAACACGCCACGATGTCAGGCTTCAGATTTGAAATGTAAACAGGAAATCCTCCGTGGGCTTTTTTCATCTGGGGTAATACCTCCAGTGCGAACGACAGTGTCTCTTTCGCACCGGGAATGTCTCCTGCCTGAACCTGTCCCCGAAAGATATCCTGCAAAGGGTGATAAAAATCTCCCGAAAATGATTTGGTATAATTGATCTGCCTGGCGGCTTTCAGAGCAGCCTGCAGGCTGCCCTGTGCGGCTTTGACATTTTTGTGTCGTAGCTGATCCGCGGCCCAGTCCGTCTGCAATTCGGCGAATAATTTATGATCATTCCTGGCGGCTTCGATGAGTTCGTGTGCCTGTTGCGATAGTTTTTCGGCTTCCAGAGGCTGGTTCAGCGTTTGATGTAATTCAGCGATTTTCAGTAACGACTGTACGCGGAGACGTGTCGAATCAGGATCGAATTGGCCCGCATACTTCAAAGCTTTTTCAGGCTGTTGTTGTTTGATGCTCCATTTCACCAGCTCAAACAGTAAATCGTCTTGCCACCATTTCTCATCCGGGATTGAATGCAATTCTAATGCTCTTTCTATGTCTCCTCTTGAGAGCAAAAGCATACCAACACTATGGATCGTTTTTCCTAATTCAGATGAATCCGGATGCTGTTTTACAAGTTGAAACGCCATTTCATATTTTTTCGCAGTGGCATAACCCAGAGCGACATCTGTCAGCATAAACGGGAGTGAGTCTTTATGGTTTTCTTTGAGCAACTTGAACCATCGGGACCCTTCTTCCAGATTACCTGCGTAAGCATACGCTTCTGCTAACTTTCCGATGACAGAAACATAATCATGATAATTCTTCAAGAGAATTTTAGCCTGGTCTATCAGTTTCAGAGAGGCAGCCTGCTTGCCTGCTTTTGCCTGCAAAATGGCAACTTCCAGTAACGCAAACCCTTTAATCCAACCAGCTTTGGTAACCCCATTGTTTCTGAGAATCAGATCGTCTTGAATCCGGTCGATCGTTTTCAGGGCACCGGCAAAATTACCCTGCTTCGCCTGGCAGATCGCGATATGTTCCAGAACCTCACTCTTGCGAGTCGTGGAAGCAGCAAGCGAAATTGCCTGAGCGGGGTCGCCCTGCCTGGCAAAACTGATGGCAATCGAGTAGCAGGCGTAGCTGCGATCTTCTTTATCCTGAATCTGACCGGCCAGCTTCTTCGCCTGATCATACTTACGAAAACAGGCCTCGTACGAAGCCGCCTCCAGCAGAATCAAGTCGGCATCGTCGGGCTTTAGGAAACGGGTCGCCTTAACAGCCGCATCGATCACCTGCAACAGCTCAACCCGCTCTTTCTCTGAGCATTTTTCCTCAGCAGAACAGAGGGCAGGGACCACAAGTATCAATATTATAAAGCATGATCTCATACGTCTTTACTCCCATTCAGAGCCTCAAGACCTCGAGTCGTTTAGAAATCGCTTACCATACACAAAACTATTTTCGTGCAGTTCGTGCCTTTCGTGGTTCATCAAAAAAAACAACTGTTTCTACCGCTTCTTTTTCCCACCCCCCGGAATTCCCGGTTTCTGATCCCACTTTTGCGGCGGGTTCTTCTCGTAGCGCGGTGCCCCGTCTTTCGCCGGAAACCCGGCTGCAATCGCAGTCAGTCGTTTCAAAGCCGCTTTGGCGTCCGGATCGTTTGAATCAATCAGGTTTCGCTCTTCCCACTGGTCCCCGCTAATCTTAAACAGCTTGATCGGCTTCCCCTGCGCATTGATCCACAGCTTATAATCTTTGTCGCGGATCACACGGTCGTCATACTCCAGTGCCGGCTGCACACGTCCGTTTCGCAGCGTCGCCGGTCCACCTCCCATCGACAGAATCCATTCCCGCGACCCCTTCCGGGTTTGCCCCAGGATCAGCGATGCGAATGACTTCCCATCCACCACGCGACCTGCCGGCAGCGTGCCGCCTCCCAGTTCCGCAAACGTGGGCAGAATGTCTGTGAAATCGACCAGGGCATCGGTGGTCACCCCTTCCGGAACCGTGCCCGGGCAGTTCACAATAAACGGCATCGCGGTGCCGTTCTGTTCCGACATCTTCGTCTTGCCGCCACGCACCAGATGACCCAGACGCTGGTTCCGCTGGCCGCCGGTCCCGTTGTCGGTCGTGAAGACGATGATCGTCTTCTCGCGAATTCCTGCTTCGTCCAGTGCTGCCACCAGTTTGCCGACCAGCTTGTCCGTGTAACGCACCATCCCGGCAAACAGACGCCGCTTGTCGGTTTCGTCTCTGTTATCGGGCGTGGTGGTCAAAGGACTGTGCGTCAGCACCATCGGGTAATACAGCAGCATTCGTTCGTCTTTGTGCTTGCCGATGAAGTCGATCAGGTAATCGCAGTAAATATCCGGACCGAACTGACCGGCGTAGGTCTTGCTCCCTTTTCCCTTGATGTTGATATACGGGTTCCAGTACCGCTCGGCACTCGGCGGGTTCTGCGCCTCGTAGCCCGTCCACATGCACCAGTCATCAAAGCCCGCCTCGTCCATTGCGTTGGGTTCCACGCGGAAGTCATCGATCTGCCACTTCCCAGCGGCACACGTTTTGTAACCCGCTTTCCGCAGCACGTTGGCATAGGTCGTGTTCAGCTTCGGGTCGAAATGAGCCCCCGCGCCCCAGCGGGGGACATCCCAGTGATTCGTCCAGCCATGCCGAAACGGATACTGGCCCGTCAGCAGCGTCACCCGTGTCGGCGTACATTGCGGCATGCACCACGCATTGTTGAACTTCATCCCGGTCGCCGCCAGCCCATCAATGGCCGGCGTCTTGATATCTTCCGCACCATAACAGCTGACCCACTCCTTACCCAGGTCATCCACCATGATAAACAGGATATTCGGCTTCGTGAGTTCCGCCGACCAGGCGGGCGAGACCAGCAGCAGCAACACAATCAGAGACAGCAGCGAACGCAACATGGCAGAAACCTTCTCTCATCAGTGAGGTTGATAAATGATCAATCACCCTCCGATTCTATCCCCTCAGCAGCACCATCACAACGACAAACACGCAGACACACAAACAGCACATTGCAATCTCTCACCAGGAAAGCTAATGTGAAGAGAGTGCCCGTGATGACATCAACCGGGTGCAAAATCTTACGCGTTCAACTCCACCGGGAACCATCCACATGATAAGCTCACCAACCCGCTTTGTCCTCAGCATCACACTCTCGCTCCTCGTGACCTCCACCGTCACCGCCAAAGACTGGGTGATCGACACACAAAAAGAATGGACCGACGCAGCTGAATACCAGACACATCTGGAAATCAATGACGGCACCGCGATCCCCAATGATAAATCCGCCAGCTTCACCAGTAAGTTCAAACGCTTCGACGGAAAACAGAAACCAAAATCGATCGTCATCGAGCAGTCTCCCCTCTGGCAGAACTGGGAACCGATTGCCAACCTCGGCCCGGTCAATCTGCAGGACGCTCCCGTCTTTCTGGCGATCGGCCCTAAAAACTACTGGGTCTTCGGACGCTATGGCGGCGCGAAGAAAAAGAAAGGCTTCCAACCCGAACCCGCGTCCCTCGACGGCTTCGATGTAAAGCTGCAGACCACTCCCTGGAAACATCAGTACGACGCCCCGGGCGGACTGAAAAAGGGACTCGGCGGATACCACGCCTGGCAGAGCCGCGACATGGTCAACTGGGTCCATCACGGTCCCGTCACCGAAGCCTTTTCCCGCTGGGTCACCAGTGCCGAGTATAAAGACGGCAAAGTCTACATCTATTACGACTACCCCAACGACCAGGACCCGCACGTCTACATCGACGAAGATCTCACCGACGGCAAACCAGGCAAAGACATGGGCCTGGCCGTCAAAGACCCGTCGCACGGCTCCGATGCCGGCTTCATCCGCGATAAAGAAGGTCGCTTCCATGTCATCCTCGAAGACTGGAGCCCCATCAACGCCAGTAAACGTTCCTGGGACTCCCCCCTCGCTGCCCATGCCGTCAGTGAAGACGGCGTCAAAGACTGGAAGTTCCTCGCCCCGCCCGTCGATAACCGCACAAAAGACACCGGCAAAATTGCCGAATACAAACACCCGCACTGGCTGCAGCACCCCGACTGGAAAACCAACATCGGTAAATACCACGTTCACGAACCCGAGCAGGAAGCCTACGGCGACTGGGCTCCCATCTGCGTCGGCTCACAATACTACCTCTTCGGCGATTACGATCCCGCCGGCGGCGGACACATGAGCGTCGCCTGGTTCACCAGCCCCAGCATCGACGGACCTTATACCTGGTGCGATAAAGTCGGCACCGGACACCCCGATCCCGATATCGGCTTCGCCGAAGGCCGCTTCTACCTGTTCACGCAGCAACCGACCGATTTCGTCAGCCCCGGTCCCTGGGTGGAACAGGTCGAAGTTCGCGTCGGCGTCGATACTACCAATGACGGCACCCCTGATACATGGACCGACTGGACCGAAGTCAAAGAGACCTACGACTATACCCCCGGTCTCTCCAAGCACGTCAAACGCACTCCCGCAAAACTGGACCTGAAAGGCCTGCCCGCGGGCTTTGGTATCGGCTTCGAACTGAAACTGAAAGACACGACCGCGAATAAGTCAAAGCCCATGATTGACAAAGTACAGCTTTCCTTTGACTGAACCGACAGGGATGGACAGCCATTCATTTCCCGATCATTTCGGTCTGGCGTTTTTCAGATGACGATCGGTAAAATAGGGGCGTCTCTTTCCCCTTCGTTTTCCAGAAACACACTTGCTGAGACAACAACTGAAAACGCCGTCGCGAAAGACTTCTGATCAGGAATTACCCCTTGGAGAACCTGTGAAATGCGAGTCCCCCGTTTCAGTCTGGTCGTTGTATGTAGTCTTCTCTCAAGTTTCGTGATTGCCGGGGCCAGCTGTTCGGACGCAGCGCCCACCACGGCACCTCAGCAGGCCACGGACCAGCAGGCTGAGGCACCGCAGGCAGAATCGCCCGCTGCTCCTGAGACAGAACAGGTCGCTGTCCAGGACACAGCAAACGACGCTACAAAATCCGAAGTGAAAACCCCGGTCAAAGCAGCCACCCCGGCGACACCGGAAGAAGCAGCAGCGGCGCTCGATCTGCAAACCTTTCCCTTACCCACTGATGCACAGACGCAGGGACCACGCCGAATGGCGGCACTCAGTTATACGGTGAAGAAGCCACTTAAAGAGGTACTCGACTTCAATGTGCAGGAGCTGACCAAACGAGGCTGGAAAGAAGTCGCCGGCAGCCGTCGCGAAGGACCCTTCTCCGGTGCCGATTTCACACTCGGTGATTTCCACCTGAATCTGTCGGTCATGCAACCTGATCCCACTGGTCCGGTCAATGTGACCTTCGCCCGCTACGGCAATGTTGCTCTGGCTGCCCTGCCGGTCCCCAAAGGAGCAAAGCAGGTCTACGCCTTTCCGGCGACCGTCATGTACACGACCGAAGCCCCCGTAAAAGAGACAGCGGAGCAGTGCCGGGATCTGATGCTGAAAGCGGGCTGGACGCCCTATGGCAGCGCCGGCACTTCTGCCTATTATCGTCAAAACGCGGTACAGGCCATGGTCAACGTCATGAGTGCGCCGGGCCAGGGAGGTAAAACTGCTATTACTTATACCAGTTCGCTCCTCTCTCTCGCTCTGCCGGCCTTTCCCGATGCCATCGATTTTCGTTACACCGATATGACCTCCGAGTTGTCGTTCGACACAAATTCCAAGCCCCAGGCAGTGACCGATTATTATCGCAAGGCCCTGGCTCCCGCAGGCTGGAAGGCCACAACCGACAAGCCGGTGGCCATCAAGTGGAAGCAACTCACGATCTTCCGCAAACCGGGACAGCAGATGATCACGATCACCACCCACGATTTTGAAGGCCGCACCCGCGTTCGTATCAAGCATCAGACCGCCGCTGAAGTGGCTGAAGAGGAACTGCTGGCTTATGGAGAAGCGGGGAGAAAAGCCACGTATCGCAAAGGGGAAAAACCGGAAGTCACTGTTTCGACGGCAAACAGCATCAAGGTGCAGCAGGACAAACCCTACTCACTGCGAATGCAGGTCAAGCCGGGTACGGCCTTCTCTGTCGGTAAGGCAGTGGTCGATGCCTTGCTCGGGGATGGCTGGAGTGGGGCTCCGCCGGAGAAAGCGCCTGTCTTCACCACCTGTATGTTGAAAAAAGGAGAGGCTCAAATCTGGGTGATTGCGACGGAACCGACCAAAGCCGCTCCCTGGGTATCCGTGACCGGAGCCGGCGTCACACTCAAACCGAAAGATCAATGATACCTGCTTCTCATCAATGTGGGAGTGACACTGCGTTTTTGCGAGTGTACCCGGTTAACCAGACCTTCATCTTCTCTTAATTGAATTCCCCTCCGCGGCCGTTCTATACTGAGGATTGCTCTGGCGGAACAGCGGGTCTCCTGCCGTCAGTCTGTCTGCCCCTTGATCGAAAGTAATCCCATGCTGAACACTTCAAAGTTTTATGTCGGTCTGCTCTCCTGTCTGCTGGTCACCACCTTTCTCCAGCAGCGTTCCGCAGCGAAAGAACCCGCCGCCGATCGCTCTGACAAACATGTCCTCATCATCGGCATGGACGGCACCCGGCCCGATGCCCTGCTGAAAGCGAAAACTCCCACCTTTGACCGGCTGATCAAGGAAGGCGCCTTCACCGACGATGCCAATATTCTGGGAGACCGCTATCAGAAGAACGATACCATCAGCGGTCCCGGCTGGTCGAGCATCCTCACCGGTGTCTGGGCCGACAAGCACGGCGTACACGACAACAACTTCAAAGGCAAAAACTACGAACTCTTCCCCCACTTTTTCAAACGCCTGAAACGACAGCGGCCCGACGCGAAAACCGTCTCGCTGGTCTCCTGGGCTCCCATTCACGAACACATTCTCTCCGAGGCCGATATCGCAGAGGTCTTCCCGCTTCCCCGGGGCAAACAACAGACCGCAGACCTCCGCGTTTCCGGCGACAAACTCAACATTGATACACGCGACGGCAAATGGCATCACCTGCTGGCCACCCGCCAGAAAGACACTCTGAAACTCTACCTCGACGGCAAAGAGATCGGCTCGCTCTCAGGAGTCGACCTCGATTATAAGCTCGGTGGCGACTTCTATTTTCTCGGCCGGGATTCCCGTACCGGTCCCACCTGCTTCCATGGACAACTGGACGACATCCGACTCTGGAACCGGGCCTTAACCGACAAACAGATCGCCCAGGCTGCCAGCGGCGCCACTCCCGATCGCCAGGGGCTCCTCGCCGAATACCGCTTTGAAGACTCAAAAGGAACCGCTGCCGACTCCAGTTCACAGATCCTCGATCTACCCACTAATGGTGGGAAAGACCACGGTTTGCAGATTCCGTTAACGGATTCCCTGCGGAATCTCACGCATGCCGACTTTACCGTCGAAGCCCGTTTCCGTACGACCGACAAGGGACGCAATATCCTCTTCGGAAATTACAACGGCAAGGCCGGTGCCCTGAATCTGGAACTGCACGAAAACAATTCGGTCCGCGTCTACGTGCAGCCTCCTGATCCCCGCAACACCGATGCCCTCGCACGGGAAGGAATGCGGGACAAAACCATCGCCGAAACTGCCGCCCGCATCCTCCGTGAAGACGATCCGACCGCCATGTTCGTCTACTTTCACCAGACCGATGCCACCGGCCACGCAATTGGCTTCAGTCCCGAGGTGCCCGAGTACATCACCGCCATTGAAAATATTGACAGCCGTGTGAACACACTGCTGCAGGCAATTCAATCTCGTCCGAATTTTAAACAGGAAGACTGGCTGACCATCGTCTGCACCGATCATGGCGGCTTGAAACGCAGTCACAGTGACGGCTTGAATGTTCCTGAAATCCGCCGCGTCTTTCTGATCGTTCACGGCCCCTCCGTTCAGCCGGGAAAGATCTCACAACAGGCCTACCTGGTCGACGTCACCGCCACTGCGCTCAAACACCTGCTGGGAGAGGTCGACCCAAACTGGCAGCTCGACGGCAAACCGGTCGGTCTCAAGACGACGAAATAAAATATCGTCTGCGGTATCAATCAGGACCACGCACAATAGCTGCCCGGTGCGCGCAATGCGCATGGCAGCAGCGTACAGAATAAAAACGGCGATTTTTTCTTCCCCTGTTTTCTGGTCAGATTTCAACAGCATTCCGGGGATGAAATCTGTATATTCGGTATACGTGGTGTGGTGATTTTTGCTGTTCAGGAATATCGGTTCCCTCCTAAGCTTGACTCAACCGTCAACTCAGGCTCTAATCGCACGTTCACATGGTGTCTTAGTTAAAATGTGGAGCAGCTTGGTTTTATGAGTGACATCAAAATTGAAGTCTGGGATGCCACCGGCAATAAACGTCAGGTGGTCGAAGTTCCCAGCGATGCCGAAGTGGACCGCTTGATCTCGGTTCTCATCTCTCGAATGAATCTTCCCAGCCACAGCCCGGATGGACAGCTCATGAGCTACAAGTTCCACCACAAGAGTTCCGGTCGCCAGCTGTTACATTCCGACACACTGGAATCAGCCCACGTGAAAGAGGGCGATATTCTCAGACTGCAGCCGGAAATCACAGCAGGCGCCCTGTCCTAGAGGGGAACGTGCAGGTCCATGAACGATGTTTTGAAGTTGAATGATATCGACCAGCCTGACGATCGCTTTTCCCGATTCCAGCTGATCGGGTGGTGGGATCAGGAAAAACTGTCTGCTTCGAAGGCCCTGGTCATTGGTGCGGGGGCCATCGGCAATGAACTGATTAAAAACCTGGCCTTGCTCGGCGTGGGACATCTGTTTGTAGCCGACCTGGATGACATTGAGAACTCGAATCTTTCACGCTCGGTACTGTATCGTGAAGCAGATTGTGGACGCAGCAAAGCAGAAGTGGCAGCCGAACGGGCACGCACAATCTACCCGGACATGCAGACGCACTTTTTTCACGGAAACATCGTTTACGATCTGGGGCTGGGCGTGTACCGCTGGGCCGATGTCATCCTGGGAGGTCTGGACAATCGCGAAGCCCGGGTGGCCATCAATCAGAGTGCGGCTCGAGTGGGGAAGCCGTGGATCGACGGTGCCATCGAACGACTGGACGGTGTAGCCCGTGTTTTCAATGCAGCGACGGGCCCCTGCTATGAATGCACGATGAATGAAGTCGACTGGAAAATGCTCGAGTCACGCCGCAGCTGTGCCTTGCTGACGCGGGATGAAATGGAGCAGGGAAAAGTTCCCACCACACCGACAACCTCCTCTGTAATTGCCGGCATTCAGGTTCAGGAAGCCGTCAAGATGATCCACGGCCTGGAAAGCCTGGAAGGGCAGGGATTCGTCTTTGACGGCACGTATCACCAGAGCTACCTGGTGAATTACTCCCGACTGGAAGATTGTCCGGTTCACGAAGCCTGCGAGCCGGTGATTGAACTGTCGGAAGGCAGTGACATCCAGGCCGGCGCATTCCTGGAACGGATTCAGTCGGAACTGGGGCCGGACGCGGTCGTGGATTTCAATCAGGATCTGATTCAGTCCTTTACCTGTCACTCCTGCCAGGAAACAGAACCTTATTTCGCTTCCCTGGGACAGGTGACCGAGCGCAACGCACTCTGCCCCGCTTGCGGGGAACTGCGGGCGCCCGATTTTTATCATTCGCTGCAGGCACAGTCAGACTTTCTGGATCGAACGTTACACGAACTGGGCGTCCCCCGCTGGGACATTCTGACCGGCCGCAAAGGCATGGAACAGAAATTTTACGAATTATCCGGAGACCGCCAGCAGGTACTGGGGGCTCTCGAATCAGGGAATCAGAACTCATGACCGCTCCTGATATACAACAGCTGCAGCAGGAATCGCTGTCCGAAAGCAGGTTCCCCGCCAATGCCGCTTCCGATTTTCGCCTGTATATCGATCCCGCAGTACATCAGGGAATCCAGGAACATGCCTCCCGGGATACCGAGGTGGAAATCTGTGGCGTCCTGGTGGGAGAGTGGCTCCGTGACGAGCATGGTCCCTACGCCAAGGTCAGCCAGTACATTCGCTGCAATCAGGCGGCCAGTAAATTCGCTGAAGTGACCTTCACTCACGAATCATGGTCGCAGATCAACGGTGAAATGGATTCGAAGTATGCGGATCTGAGGATCATTGGCTGGTACCATTCACACCCCGACTTCGGAATCTTCCTGTCTGACCGTGATGTCTTCATCCAGGAAAACTTTTTCTCAGGTCCGGGACAGGTCGCTTATGTGGTCGATCCCGTTCGGAAACTGGAAGGCGTGTTCGAGTGGAAGAGCGGCAAACCCGTGCTGATGAACCATTACTGGGTGGGCGACGATATCTGGAGTATCACAGCCAGCGAAAAGCCGTCCGGCAGTTCTGCACAGCAGGCTTCCGCAGACCCGGCAGCCGGGAGAGGCTATGAAGACAAAGCGCCTCCTATGCGCGGCTCCGTGCAGATTGTCATGGGGCTCTGCCTGTTTCTGATCGGCTACCTGCTCGCTGGAACGAAATCACGCTGGGAACAGGAGATGATTGTCACCGGAGTCGTCGATCATTACGGAACGCATAAGCTGATGAAAGTCGGATTCGAAGATCATCTGCGGCAAGTCAATCAGCAACTGGTGGAAGTTAACAAACTGTTCCGGACGCTTCCCCTGGCAGTTCCGGAGGATGCCAACGCACAGCAGATCGCAGAAGCGAAAAAGAAGCAGGTCTATGTCGCAAATGCTCTCACTCTCTGCTCACAGGCACTGCTCAACATCGAAAAGCAATACGGACTGACGGATCAGGAACGCCAGGCACTTTCACGGTATATCAAACGTAAACAACGCGAGTTACGCAATCCACAGACAGCTGATTCCCCTGCAGAGAAAAATGAGGGTGCCAGTCAATCTGACGCCCCCGCTGCTTCCTCTGAATCAAAGACAGAAATTCCGGCTTCGGAGACAAAAACGGAAAAACCACCCGCCGGGGAATCAAAGTCGTTGAAATCTCAGGACGAATGAGGCTAGACTGGTTCTACCCTCTCGTTCGTTCAGTGTAAATTGAAGCATCAGCTGCTCAAGTTGTTCATCCCATCAAGGTTCGCATCATGTCCGATTCGATGAAGATCTCCACCGACGATCTCCACTCACCTCAGGTCGATGAATATGTCGAATTGCAATCGTTTCTCAGAAGAGATCCCGGGCCCATCAATGATCGTCCCTGGATTGTGCGGGTCATCTTTGCTAACTGGTTCTACCTGGCCCTGGCTGGTGGAGCAGGCGGTTTTACAGGTTGGTTAATCCTCGAACCTTTTTTTGATGACAATGTCGTCAGGGAAGGGGAAATTGATCTCGGCGCTGCTCTGTTATTTCCCGTGACGGCTGCCTTCGTAGGACTGTTCCTGGGCTCTGCGGAAGGTTTGATCTGCCGCAATCCGCTGCGGGCCTTAAAGTCGAGCGTGGTTAGTCTCGCAGTCGGTTTTATTGGAGGGCTTATTGCGCTGATTCCTACCGGAATCGTGTTTGGCATCATGAGCGGTATCGCCCTGAGTATGATGGATAATCCGGTCGAGGGAGAAATGCCCGGCGGAATGGCACTGCTGATTCTGATGATGGGACGGGCGGCAGGCTGGAGTATCATCTCCATTCCAGCCGGGATTGGTCAGGGAATTGCACTTAAGGAAAAGAAGGTGATCATCAATGGCCTGGTGGGAGCCATGCTGGGTGGGTTGATTGGCGGGCTGCTGTTCGACCCGATCAGCCTGGTACTGGTCAGCGATGACGGGCAGGCAACTTACTCGCGCGCAGTTGGACTGACCACGGTCGGGATTTTCGTGGGCCTGTTCATCGGACTGGTGGAAGGCTGGACGAAAACCGCCTGGGTGCTGATGCAGAAAGGACCGCTCGCCGGCAAACAGTTCATTATTTATAAAGACACCACCGTGTTAGGCAGTTCACCCAAAGCGGATATCTACCTGTTTAAAGATGACGCCATCGAACCCCGGCACGCATTGATCGTCAATCGTGGCGGTCGGTTTGAAATTGAAGATTGCAGCACCCCGGACGGGACGTATGTGAATGGCATTCCCGTGACACATACCATCTTACAGGACAAGGACCAGATCGTTCTGGGCAAAACGGTCTTAGAGTTTTCTTTCAAGGAAAATACGAATTAACTGACACTGCGTTCAACGCATTTTTTCTCCATCTCTACTGATTTTTTAGACCTGGGATACAGCATCATGACGATTAATGTTACCTGTGAATTCTGTGGCAAGAAAATTAAAGCAAAAGATTCTTCAGCAGGCAAAAAAGGGAAATGCCCTGAGTGCGGAAGCCCGATTCAGATTCCCGAACTGCAGGCAGACGACGTTTACGACGCGGAACCTACCGAAGAAAGTCCCTTTGATTTTAATGACATTGATCCCAACGAGGGAGAAACCATTCCCACCGTCAAAAGAAGGCCCTGTCCCGCCTGTGGGGAAGAAATTGCCAAGTCAGCAGCCAAGTGTCGCTTCTGCGGGGAAATCTTCGACCCTGCTCTCAAAAAGAAAGCGGCGAAAGAGAAACAAAAAAGTGGAGCGGCTGACATTGATGCCGACATGACGACCGGCGACTGGGTCGTGGCCGTTCTCTGTTCCGGCATTGGTTGTATTGCCGGGATCATCTGGATGATTCAGGGAAAGCCCAAGGGGGGTAAAATGGTGGGGGTATCACTCGGGTTCGTAGTCCTCTGGAACATTGTCAGGTTCATCCTGGAATCATTGGCCAGACAACAGTAATCCCCGGTCCCTGAATGCACCGGAAGCGGATGTCCGCTTCCAGGTGCACTTCCTCAATTTTATTTGTTAGATGCAGATACGTGGCAGAGAATATTGTAACCTGTGATTGTGGTGTGAAAGTCCGGCTTCCCAGCCAGAACCGGGGACGTGCGTTTCAGTGTCCGAAATGCAAACAACCGATCGCCTTGACATCCGACCTCAATGTGCTGTTCGGCGAACCATTGGATACCAGCCAGACCGCTGTCTGTCCCATCTGTCAGACTGAGATCCAGCAGGGAGAAAATTGCGTCAAATGTCCCGATTGCGATCAGATCCATCATCAGGAATGCTGGAGCGAAATTGGTGGCTGCGGAACGTATGGCTGCCAACAGGCTCCCGCCGTTGACGATTCCGAAAAGACAACGCAGGCGCCTCTGACCGCCTGGGGAGATACAAAGGTCTGTCCGGCCTGTGGTGAAACCATCAAATCAATCGCGCTGAAATGCCGTTACTGCCAGACATCCTTCAGTTCCAGCGACCCCATGTCGCTGAATGATTTAAAGGATCAGTACGACCGCAGTGACGAAACACGCACGATGAAGAACACCATTATCGGACTGTTTGCATTTTCCATGGTGGGGATCCTCGCGCCGCTCGCTCTGATCATCAGCCTGATCTATATAATTCCCAAAAGGAAACAACTCAAGCAGGTCGGACCGGTGATCGCCGTCCTGGCCTGGGTTTCCATCGGTTTAAACGTATTTTACACTTTTCTACTCTTCGTTTTCATGATCCTTGAAAGTTAGCCGGCTGCTGCCAGAGAACTCTTTTTGTGTCTAACATTTAATCTGGTGATTTCTCATGAATTCCGACAGCGAATCTGTTCAACATCCTGATTTCCGCATCGCAGGCGAGCGGGAAGCGGGGGTGAAATGCGCGCGCTGTAATCAGGAGGTCAGGCAGGGAGAATTGACGGCCCGTTGCACCCGCTGCGGTGCGATTCATCATCAGCACTGCTGGATGCAATATCAATGCTGCGGCTCGTATCAATGCTCACAAGGTAGCATGTCCTCCAGCGACCAGGGCCAGTCCCTGGTCATTTCCCGCGATGATCTCAACCAGGCGGAGCCGCTTCCGGTTGTGAACAGTTATACGGACAATGCCCAGGCCATTTCTGAAAAGCCGAAACAGTTATGGAATAAACTGGCTCTCACAGCCTTTATTGTCGCTTTGATCGGGATACCGTTATTTGGCATCCTCACGGGACTGATTGCGATGATTCTGGGCTGTATTGCCCTGGTCTCTCATCCGACTCACAAAAAAGGTTTTGCCCTGGCGGTTCTGGGGCTCCTGATCGGCTTTGTGGAAATGATTGGCTGGTCTGTCGGGTTGTATCATTTTTATGGTAATCCACAGGCTACCTCCATTTCGCTGAATGAGTATGCCTTTGATGATTCTGCCCTGGAAAACATGCCCGACTATCTGAAACGGGCCATGCAGTCCAATGTTTTAATTCAGGTCAGCAACGGTCTGCTTTCCCAGGGAATGGGGAGCGGGGTCATCCTCAAAAAAGACGCCGGTCAGGCGCTGATCGTGACCAATCGGCACGTGATTGATCATGACTTTAATGGAACGACTGACAAGGCTCCTGACAATTATGATGAACTGGGCAAAATCACCGTGCAGACTATCGGTCAGTTGCCCGTGCCCGCCAGTGTCAAATGGATCGCCCCGCATGGAATCGACCTGGCGATTATTTCCGCTCCGTTGGCCGGCGGGAATATCAGTGAAGCGTTCTGGGATCGAAATGATCTCCCCGCCATCGGCGCCGATGTCTTTGCCGTCGGTAATCCGCATGCCCTGGGCTGGACCCATTCGAGCGGCAGTATTTCGCAGTATCGGAAACAGACCAAGGGGGCTTTCACCTATCAGATTATTCAGACGACGACTCCCCTGAATCCCGGTAATTCAGGCGGGGGTCTGTATGATAAAAACGGGCTGCTGATTGGCATCAATACTATGACGGGAGATAAACGATTTGCCGAAGGACTGGGGTTCGCTATCTCATTCAAGGCACTCCTGGATCTGGCGCCTGCCACGTTTCAACTTGCAGCACGACAGGGAAATCCGGAAAATAAAACTACGGAAGAGCCCGACTCCAAAAACTGATGATTAAGGTTCGCGTTAGATGAGTAATGTCCGCCTGCGGAGACTAGCCGCCGATTATGAAAAACTGAAAGAATACGTGCGCCTGCATCCGCGGGTTTCACTGTTGCAGGTAGTCGGGGATCCTCCTGAGAAATTTCAACTGCAATACGTCATCAAAAGTGTCCGCATGCAGAACCAGGAAATCGTTCCCATCCAGAACCATACGGTGGAAATCTCGCTGCCTCGCAATTACCCCCGCACACCACCCCAGTGCCGGATGCTGACGCCGGTTTTTCATCCGAATATTGCACCGCATGCGATCTGTGTCGGAGATCACTGGAGTGCCGGTGAGTCGCTGCAGTCGATCATTATGCGGATCGGGGAGATCCTGGCCTACCAGAGCTACAATCTTAAAAGTCCGCTCAACGGGGAAGCGGCACGCTGGGCAGAAGAGAATTGTGATCAGTTTCCCCTGGATCGCGTCAGTCTGCTGCCAGAAGAAGAAGCACCGGCCAGGCCGGCACCTCAAACCAGACCAGCTCCACGAACAAGGCAGGCATCACAGACCAAAGCGGCACCACAAACCAAAACAGCTCCACAGGCGAATCCGGCATCAGAGGGATATAAAATCCTGGTTTGCCCCAACTGCGAAGCGAGATACCGTTTGCCGGAAACCTTTGATAAGAAAAAAGTTCGCTGTAAAAAATGTGAGGAAATCATCGACCTCTCTGGCGTCTGAGACAATATGACAGAACTGGAAGAGACGGCCCTGCCTCCAGCGCGGGAATCGTCAGAAAATGATCTCATCGAAACAGAACAGAGCCAGGCGACACAGACTCTGGAACTCAGTGATGAGGAACGTCTGCAGGCGCGGATCCACTTCTTTCGCAAACGTCAATGGTTCATGTTGACACTCTCCCTGTTTGTCATCCTGGCTGCTTTCAGCCTGCGGACACTCAACACCGGCAGGGTACAGATTACCTGGTTGCCGCAACTCCCGATTCCCGAACTCTGCGGTTCCCGACTCTGGTTCGATACCAGTTGTCCCGGCTGCGGTCTGACCAGGAGTTTCATTGCACTGGCCGAGGGTGATGTTTCCACATCACTCCAGATGAATCGCATTGGCTGGATTCTGGCACTGGCACTGCTGGCCCAGATCCCCTATCGGATCTATATGCTGAATCAGCCGCCGCGGGACGTGATCGATCTCGCCTGGCCCCGCTGGTTCGGTAGATTCCTGATTGCACTGTTGATCGGCAACTGGCTTTTGCTGGTCATTTCACAGCAGGCCAGCTAGAGCCCCCTCCCCGCTGGAGGGAGCCCGAGACCGGCAACCGAAGGAAGGTTTCTCCCTTAAGCCGTCTTCAACAGATCCTGTTTCGGATCTGATTGAATGCGGCCCTCGGAAAGGCGTAACGTTCTGCGGGCACATTCCGCTGCAGACAGGTCGTGCGTCACCATGATGATCGTCCGACCGTCCTCGTTGAACTGTCTCAAAAACGACAGGACCTGATCCCGGGTTTCGGGATCCAGGTTCCCCGTCGGTTCATCGGCCAGGATGATCGAAGGATCGTTGGCCAGCATTCGTGCCAGCGCCACGCGCTGCTGCTGGCCGATACTCAGCTCACTCGGTTTGTGATGCAGTCGATCCTGCAGACCGACCCTGCCCAGCAGTTCCTCCGCCCGCTGCTGTCGCTCCGCTTTGTATTTCTGCGACAGCATCATGGGGACCTGCACATTCTCGATCGCCGTCAGATACGGAATCAGGTTGAAGGTCTGAAACACAAACCCGATCTTATTCTGCCTGACTTCCGCCCGCTGTTCGACGGGCAGATCGTAGATCGATTCTTCATCGAGCAGGATCCGACCTTCGGACGGAGCGGACATCGCACCCAGAATCGAGAGCAGCGTCGTTTTACCACTCCCGCTGGGACCGATAATCGATACGAAATCACCCCGCGGAATCTCGAAGCTGGTCGTATCCAGTGCCACGACTTCGTCCTGTTTTTTGCGGTATACTTTTCTGACATTTTCTAACGTTAACATGCGATTAGACCTCCTTGAAACAGAGACATGGATCGAGGCGGGAGGCCTGACGTGCCGGAAAATAACTGGCTGCCAGGGTCACCAGTACCGCGACCGCAGACGCAATCAGCGCCAGTCGGGGCACGGGGAAGACCGTGACATCCGCAAACGCAGGTCCCAGGAAGACCGCGATCACGCTTCCCAGAAGATACCCGCAGATGCCTCCGGCCAGTCCGAGCAGCACCGCTTTAGTCAGGAACAGCCGCGTGATGAATCGCGGAGTCGCTCCCAGTGCCATCAAAGTTCCAATTTCGCGACGGCGTTCGATGACATTTGCGAAACTCGCACTGGCCATACTCGCGCCGCCGACAGCAATCAGAATCCCCAGGAACAGGTACGACAGGTTTGTCATCATCCGGTTGATCGAAACCTGGGTCTCGACCACGTTGGCGATCGTGACCACCTTCGTGCCAGGCAGCAGTTTCTGCAGATCTCCGACCAGGCCGTTAGCCACATCTTCACAGCAACCCATCACTTCGATGATATTCACGACCGGACCCGCTTTAGACAGCCGCTGGACGGTATGCAGGTGCGCAAACACCCGGCTGTCATCGACCGTCCCCGTGGCAGGGAGCACGGTCAGCACGTCAAAATTTTCCCCCAGCAGATCCAGTGAGTCACCGGCTTTGAGGTTGTTTGCCGCAGCGAAGTCAGAGCCCAGAATCACTTCTGATTTCTTCAGATGCTGCAGCGCCCGTCGCTCGGCCAGTGCTTCAGGGGCGTCCTGGTTTTCATCGGCGACGTTGATTTTGGCTTTGCACCCTTCATGCTTCTTGAAGAGCATACCGCCTCCCGACCAGGCATTCATTTTCTGAATTTCTGATTGAGGCAGAATCCCCGTCAGAATCACGTTCCGGCCGGCAACTTCCGTGGGCACACACAGCTTGGGCGTAATCGCTTCCACTCCCGTCAATCCCGCCAGTGCCAGTTCAGCCACATGTTCTTCGGGGATCGTTTCCTTGTGCATGTCCGCCGCATAATAATCCTGCAGCGTGACATCCTGCGGCAGAATCAGCACGTTGGCCCCCAGCTTGTCGAGCTTTCCGGCCACTTCCTTTTCCGAGAAGATGGTGACATTCCGGATCGCCACCAGTGCCGTCACACTCAGAATGATCGCCAGCAGGCTGGCAATCAGCGCCGTGGGACGCTCCTTCAGTTCTTTCCAGATGATGGTTCTCATTGTCATGAGAGACCTCCTTTCATGAGTGAGATGGTCTATTCTTTACAGTGCTTGCAACCTTCCACGCCGCAGCTCTTGCCCGCCTTTTTCAGTTCGGCGATCAGCTGCTGGCTGGTCACGTTGCCATTGAATTGACCAATCATCACTCCCGGAGGGGCCATGAAAACAATTGAGGAGCCCTGAGATGCAGGCACTTCCAGCTCTTTCAGGAATCCATTTTCAGCAGGTTCTGCGCGGGAAACGGTGACCACTTCCACCACGTCTTTGTAGCAGGGGACCGCTTTGAAATCCTGCACTCCTTTGGGGATGCCTGTAGATCCGGAAGGGGTAACACACAGCAGGACCATTTTACGGCTCTGCAGATTCAGCATGCAGCGGGCTTTGGTGGGAGAAACAAATGACTGCTGGATGTAGTCAGCGTTGATCTGTTTCACAAACGAACCCGTAATCGCTCCGTTCGGAGCAACCGCCAGTGTCAGCGGCATCGGAGCCCGGGAAACGCCGTACTCTTCAATGATCTTCTGCTCTTTCGGATCGCCGGTATTCACGGCGACAATCGAGGTCGAATCCTGTTTGCCGTTCAGATTCTGCTGCAGCGTACTCCACATGCTTTTGGTGGCGTCGTCCTGGTCTTTCCAGAACATGATGAACGTGTATTTGTTCTGCTTTGCAGCGGAAGCACGAGAGGTCTGAGCCTTACTGAGTGAAGCGACACGCGGCACGTCTTCTGCGGTCGCGACAGTTGTCAGAGAGCTCAGCAGCGTTCCCACAGCCAGGAGACGAATGCCATTTTTTTTGAACAGTCTCAGAATGGAAGGAGTCATCATTTCGATCTGTATCCTTATCAATAATCGTAGGTGGAATGAATTCATATTTTCAGAGGAGAGAACAGTAGACAGAGCAGGTGCGTTGGGTAAGCCCTGACAGTACCTGATGGTTATGACGCAGTCGTTCTCTCTTCCGGTGTGAGCGGAAAGTCAACTCTGGTCAAGCGGGCCAGAGGGGTGGCATGCAGGCGCAGGCCCGGGAAAATTTATAAGCGCAAGGGGAGCGTCACAGGCGTTTGCGAAGTGTCCTTCGAGACGGTATGCAACACCGTAGAGCGTGACCGGTGCTGATCATGATTCACCACGATCCCCGGGAGCGGTGTGAAACTTTTGAGAGGCACGACCGGAGCACTCGGGGCAAAGACCTGTTCGGAGGCGTGACACGAACAGGGGCAGTCATGATGGTCATCATGCGAGGAGTCCTGCCGGATCTCTGCCACCTCCGTCGTATGCTGACAGCAACAACAGCTGGCTGCCTCACAGACTTCGAATTCAGACGATTGAGAATCTCCGCAGTCTGCCAGCCCATGACCCCAGCAGACAGGGCACGGCTGCAGTAACAGCGCGATCATCATCAGTCGAAGCAGTTTCATCTGTCTATCAGACCCGAAGCAAAGTTCCAGTGAATGGTTTCCTGACAGGCTGGAGTTCCAGCACGAGCGATCTTCAATCATCGCCTCTGACCAGGAGACACAGGTACGTTTGATATCGTCAGGTGCAGTTATGCCGCTTGATCTCATCTGACCAGTTATGACGTTTGTGCCGGTTTGACAGGGAACTGCCAATAAAGATTTTGATTGACTCGCAGTCTCCCTGTATTACCTGAATTGACACCCCCGGCAGTCAGGGAAGATCGCAGTCCACCAGGCCCGAGAATGGGCTGCCACTTCTGCCGATTCCTGACATGCATGTCAGTTATGATAGGTCTTTTATGAGAGGCTGTCTGATACTGAGTTACTTGTAAGTCCCTTTCAAGTAAAGTCTTGTGGAATAAGACAGCGATGCAATTAATGCATGTCACATATGCTGATAATGCATTAGACATATCGCAGCATCCACTTAAAATTATAAGTGTCGAGGGAACAGTCCCGGTCGAGAATGTTCAGTTTACACTCTATTTAAGTACAGGAGATGTGATGACTAATTACTTTGCTCGCTCAATGCAGAAAGGCACGGTGCTGGTGTTATGCGTCGCCACCTCTGCGTTCGCACAGAATCACCCGCCCCACGCGAAACAGAATCAATCAGAGGCTCACAAACAGCATCCCCACGTCGCCCTGCTGAAAGGCGATAAACAGGACGCAGCCGCCAAGTGCCCGGTCATCGGCCATGGTGCAGGGCAAAGGCATACCGCAGCCGGCAACATGTCGATTGGCGACTGGTGGCCCAACCAGTTGAACCTCGATATCCTGCATCAGAATTCCGCCAAAAGTAATCCGCTGGGTCAGGAGTTCAATTACGCCGAAGAGTTTCAGAAACTGGATCTGAAAGCAGTTAAAAAAGACATCAAACAGTTGATGACCACCTCCCAGGACTGGTGGCCCGCCGACTACGGACACTACGGTCCGCTCTTCATCCGTATGGCCTGGCACAGTGCCGGTACCTATCGTGTCACCGATGGACGCGGCGGTGCATCTGATGGCACCCAGCGTTTTGCCCCGCTCAACAGCTGGCCCGATAACGCCAACCTCGACAAAGCCCGTCGTCTGCTCTGGCCGATCAAACAGAAGTATGGTCAGAAAATATCCTGGGCCGACCTGATGGTACTGGCTGGAAACTGCGCCCTGGAATCGATGGGCTTCAAAACCTATGGCTTCGCCGGCGGTCGGGCAGACGTCTGGGAACCGCAGAAAGATGTGTACTGGGGACCGGAAAGCGAATGGCTCGGACGCAAACGCTATGAGAATGAGGACAAACTCGAAAACCCGCTTGCCGCAACTCAGATGGGATTGATCTACGTCAATCCGGAAGGCCCCGCGGGCAAACCCGATCCGCTGGCAGCCGCCCACGCCATCCGTGACACATTCGGTCGTATGGCGATGAACGATGAAGAAACCGTGGCCCTGATCGCCGGCGGACATACCTTCGGGAAAGCTCACGGTGCCGCCAGCCCCAAAGGGAACGTCGGTCCCGAACCGGAAGGAGCCACTCTCGCCGAACAGGGACTCGGCTGGAAGAATAAATATGGCAAAGGAAACGCCGATGATACGATCACCAGCGGCCTGGAAGGCGCCTGGACTTCAACCCCCACCCAGTGGTCGAACGGTTACTTCGATAACCTGTTCGGTTACGAATGGAAACTGGTAAAAAGCCCCGCCGGTGCCTGGCAGTGGACTCCCAAAGAAGAATCTGCTCAGGGAACCGTTCCGGATGCCCACGATCCGTCGAAGACACATGCTCCCATGATGTTTACCACCGACCTGGCTTTGAAAATGGATCCGGCGTACGGAAAGATCTCCAAACGTTTCCACGAAAACCCGGATCAGTTCGCTGCCGCTTTCGCAAAAGCCTGGTACAAATTGACGCACCGCGACATGGGACCCGTCTCACGTTGTCTCGGTCCCGAGGTACCCCAGGCACAGCTCTGGCAGGACCCGGTTCCCGCCGTCGATCACAAACTGGTCGACGCGCAAGATATCGCAGAACTCAAGCAGAAAATCCTGGCTTCCGATCTGTCTGTCTCGCAGCTGGTCTCGACCGCCTGGGGTTCCGCTTCGACGTTCCGCGGTAGTGACTATCGAGGCGGGGCCAACGGAGCACGCATCCGTCTGGCACCCCAGAAAGACTGGAAGGTCAACCAGCCTGCTGAACTGGAAAAGGTTCTGCAGATGCTGACGACGATCCAGCAGGAGTTCAACGGTGCTCAGACGACTGGTAAGAAGGTCTCCCTGGCGGACCTGATCGTCCTTGGTGGCTCAGCCGCTGTGGAACAAGCGGCGAAAGCAGCCGGTCATGACGTCAAGGTTCCCTTCACCCCCGGTCGTACAGACGCCACCCAGGAGATGACCGACGTAGCATCTTTTGCGGTCCTTGAGCCCAAAGCGGACGGCTTCCGGAATTACTATTCCCACGGACTCAATACGCCGGCTGAGGAACTGCTGGTCGACCGGGCCAACCTGCTCACACTCACCGCACCGGAAATGACCGCCCTCGTGGGGGGCATGCGGGTGCTGGATACGAATGTGGGCGTTCCGGGACTGGGTGTGTTCACCAAACAGCCGGGAACCCTCTCGAACGACTTCTTCGTCAATCTGCTCGACATGGGGACTAAATGGCAGAAGTCGCCCATGTGCGATCACTTCTACGAAGGTCGGGATCGTAAGTCAGGACAGGTCAAATGGACGGCCAGCTCCGTCGATCTGGTGTTCGGTTCCAACTCGCAGTTACGGGCGATTGCCGAAGTCTATGCCAGCGAAGATGGTGAGCAGAAGTTTGTAGCAGACTTTGTCTCTGCCTGGAACAAAGTCATGAACCTCGACCGGTTCGACCTGGATCCGGCTCTGAACAAGGCGGCTTCCGCAGCCAGCCTCAGTCAGCGCTAGATCCGTTGATCAACGCCTGAAACGTTGACGCGAACAGGGGAGCGGCTCTACAGCTGACTCCCCTGTTTTTTTTCGTCTCTGGTAATTTACTTCTGCTTGACAAAACCGCGTTCCGTCGCCACCGGGTCGGCATCATCCCAGCGTTTCAGCCAGTCACGCAATGCGCCCTTCAGCCGCTTCACTTCGGGGGCCAGCTCCGGTTTGTCGATCAGGTTCTCCAGCTCTTCCGGATCGGTCTGGCGGTCATATAACGCCCACTCGGGACGATGATGCAGCCGCTTTACCAGCCGGTCGTCCGCCTGTTGTTTCGTTTTCTGTGCCTTCAGCACCCACGAGCCGGCGGTATCTGGCCGTCCTTTCGTTTTACCATTTTCCAACCGGTTCAACGCCTGAGTCAGCGTCGTATTCGATGTGATCTCCTGATCGTGTCGCGGCGACCAGATCAGCGTATAACGCTCGTCCCGGATCGAGCGGATCGGAAAGATCCGTTCCCGGTTGTCAATAATATTGCAGTTCGTAAACGCACCGTAAGCGTACTGGTGCACACGCTGATTGCCGCCGGTCAGGTTCACCCACTGACTGCGTCCATCGAAGTCTTCCGCTTTCGGCTGACCACCCACTGCTTCGAGCAGAGTCGGGGCGAAGTCTGCCAGCCACATCAGTTGACTGTTACTCTTCCCTTCCGGGATGACACCGGGATACGAGACAACCACTCCGGTCGCCAGTCCGTCATCAAAGCAGGTCCACTTGGAAAAGGGGAATGCGTTTCCCTGTTCAGAGCAGAACAGGACCAGCGTGTTTTTCGCCAGCTGTTCCTCAGACAGTACTGTTCTCAGTTGGCCCAGCAGATCATCCAGGTTCGTGATTTCTGCGAAATGCTGCGCCAGCTCCCTGCGATACACGCGCGTATCGATCGTATCGGCGTTGAGCGAAAACCGCTGTGCATCATAACGGTCGGGATCGCCCGTTGTGTACGGTCCATGCGCGTCATGCGAGGCGACGACCAGGCAGAACGGCTCCCCTGCATCGCGGGCCGTCGTCATGTACTCGCGCGCCAACTTCACTGCTTTGGGGTTTGCATTCTCCTGCTTGGACAGGCTGCCGACATTGTCGAAAGGATAACACTCTTTCGGTCCAATATGTCGTTTTCCCAGCAGCCCCACTCGATATCCAAGCGGTTTCAGATAATGCGGCAGACTCCGTGTGCCCGGCACCGATTTCGAATGATTGGGCATCGCACGTGTCCGCCAGACACAACGACCGCTATAGAGTTCCTGTCGGAACGGGGCACACATCGCCACGTTGCAGTACACGCGATCCAGCCGCATACCGTCACGGGCCAGTTGATCCAGGTTGGGTGTCTGTGCCTGTCCGCCCCACGGTCCCAGTGAGTCACGGTCGATATCGTCACCCAGCAGGATCAGAATATTGGGACGAGCCTGTTCAGCGGCAGTTCCATCATTCGAAGAACAGAGAAGCACAAGCAGTACCAGAATCCCACTCGCTACAGGAACGCGCATCATCGAACCACCATTCGCTTGAGGACATCTGTTGAAACAGCAAACCAGGTCACTATCGACGAGGAGACGCTCGACCGGAAAGTGCGGTTGCACATACTTCCGGTCGAGTCTGTTTCCCTGTTTTAACCGGGATTACATGTTGATCTCATATCCCTTGCGGTATTCGCGGGAGAGGAACGAGTTCGCCTGATCATCGCCGACGATCTCGCGTTTCTTCGGATCCCAGTTGAGATCGCGGCCGAGACGCATGGCGATGTTCGAAAGGTGACAGATTTCGAGCATCCGGTTATGAGACCAGACATCCGAAATCGGCTGCTTGCGGGACTTCATCCCTTCGATGAAGTTGGCGGTGTGATTCTCACTCACCTTGCCGCCATAGACTTCTTCGATGGCGCCTTCCGGCAGCGGGTTGTCTTTGAGGGCTTCAACCGGTGCACCGGTAATCTTACCCCGGTTGACGAAGAACCGGCCTTTGGTCCCTTCGAAGAGAATGCCGTTATCCCCTTCGCTGGTGATAATCATTTCCACTTCTTCGGGCATATCGACCCTGATTTTGAAGCTGGTGGCGGCGTTGTACTGATCGTCGACGACCGGATAACCGTCCTTGTATTCCACCGGCAGCTTGTATTCTACCGGAGATACTTTGCTTGGTCCCGTGTCGGTGGCACCCAGAGCCCAGCAGGCGATGTCAACATGATGCGCGCCCCAGTCGGTCAGCTTGCCGCCGGAGTACTCGTGCCAGTTACGGAAGGAGTAATGACAGTTGCTGTAGAGCGGCACGCCTCCACCATAACCTTCACGCATTTCAGGCAGGGCACGATAATGTACCTTCGGTGCCGGTCCCAGCCAGAATTCGTAGTCCAGACCTTCGGGAACTTCGGTTTTGGGAATCACGGGAGAGGCTTCCATCCCGTTGATGCCGCAGGTCACTTTTTTGACTTTGCCGATACGCCCGTCGCGAATCAGCGCGATGGCCTGCAGGAACCGCTGTCCCGATTCGGACCGCTGCATCGTACCTACCTGGAAGACGCGACCGGTCTGCTTGACGATCTTTTCGATCAGCTTTCCTTCGTCGATCGTCAGCGTTAACGGTTTTTCACAGTAAACATCTTTGCCCGCCAGCATCGCTTCGACGGCGACCTTGGTGTGCCAGTGATCGGGGGTGGCGATCATGACCGCATCGATGTCCTGGCGGTCGAGAACCTTGCGATAGTCTTTGTATGCGTCTGGCTTTTTCTTCTGTTTCTTTTCCAGCTTTTCAACGTTGGCTCCCAGCACGTTCGCGTCCACATCCGCCAGCGCCGCAAAGTCAGCAAACTTGGTCGATTTGTTGGTAATCGCCCAGCCCTGGTTTCGCAGACCAATGGTCGCAAACACCGGACGCTCGTTGGGGGATTCATATCCCATGGCCCGATTGAGTGAAGGGCTCAGGATACCGGCAGCCCCGGCGAAGGCGACTCCCTGGATAAAATTGCGGCGCGAAATTTTTTGAGATGTTGACATTAAGTAAAATCCTCTCGGAGAAATTAATTGGGAAACTCTGCAGATAAAAGCGGGTTCGCTGCACTCACGAAAATATCTCGGGGGTGGAACCCTTGGGGATCATAAATTGTAGCTGATGCATCACCTTGAGTACACCGTAAATACCGACAGTCCCCAGGCAAGTGTCCTGCCATTTTCTGCAGCAGAATCGTTTGATCAGGATTCACGCCCCGGGCCGTTCGATTTCAGCTGCACCTCCGTGATTCACAGTAATTTCTAAAAAAACTTTCCAATCTCGAGGGGGAATTTTTATCATACAGGGACCATGTTCAACCTCAGCCCCCTCCGGTTTCGGGATCAGACGACTCCCGACCGCCACGTTTAAAAGAAAGACCATCCCATGGAACGCAAATCTGCCTCCGAATTCGATCAGAAAGTTCTGGATCTCTACGACGACTACGCCCACGGCCGACTCAATCGGCGGGATTATATCAAACAGCTCGGTGCCTTCGCCGTGGGGGGACTCACAGTGGAAGGCCTGCTGGCCAGCCTCTCTCCCAACTACAGCTGGGCAGAGCAGGTCAAGCCCGATGATCCCCGCATCAAGACCGAACGCATTACCTACGACTCCCCACAAGGTGCCGGCAAAATGAAAGGCCTGCTGGCATATCCCGCGAAAGGTGAGAAATTTCCCGCGGTCCTGGTGATTCATGAAAACCGCGGCCTGAACCCCTACATCGAAGACGTTACCCGCCGCCTTGCTACGCAGGGGTTTCTGGCCTTCGCTCCCGATGCCTTAACGCCCCTGGGCGGTTATCCCGGCAACGATGACGAAGGCCGCACCATGCAGCGGAAACGCGAGCCCGAAAAAATGAAAGCAGATTTCGTCGCGGCCGCCAAACTACTCGACAAGCATGAAAAATCGACCGGTAAGGTTGGCGTGGTCGGCTTCTGCTTTGGGGGAGGCATGGTTTACCAGGTCGCCCTCGCAGTCCCTGAGGTCATCGATGCTGGCGTTCCCTACTACGGTCGCCAGCCCGACGCAGCCCAAATACCAAAGCTCACGGCCCCATTGCAGATTCACAACGCTTCACTGGATCGACGCATCATGGCCGGGGCTCCGGCTCTGGAAGCGGCACTGAAAAAGAACGACAAACCGTTCGAAGCCTATGTCTACGCAGGCGCCAATCATGGCTTCCACAACGACACCACGCCCCGCTACGACGAGAAATCAGCCGAACTCGCCTGGAAACGAACCATTGAGTTCTTCAAGAAACAGCTGGGTGAGCAGAGTTAAGTCAGTAGAACTCGTTCAAATTACCTTCGCAGAATACAAAAAAGGCAGGTCGACTTCGAAGTTGACCTGCCTTTCGTTTGATTCTTGCACGTGACTTCAAACCCGCTGAATTACAGCAAACAAAGCGTGCGGTCCCCCTTCCGAGAAGTGGGCTTCTGCGTCTTCTCGCGTGACGAACCGACATTCGACGATCGACTCCACCTGCCAGCCGTCCTGGAAGGTGGCACGCAGTTCCTCCGCACTCACGCGCCGCGGCCCTTCCCCGGCAGGCTCTTGATCGCTGAAGCACTGTAGATACAGCGTCGCCCCCAGAGCCATTACCTGTGACAGTTCACCTGTGTAACGCACGCGATCTTCATCCGACAGAATGTGGAAGAAGCCGCAGTCGAGCACGTTGTCGAACTGCTGATTCAGTTTCGAAAGCTCAAGTGCGTCCTGCTGCAGGAACGTGGCCTGCAGCTTCCGTTCAGCGGCTTTGCGGTTCGCTTCCGCAATCGGTGCCGCCAGCAGATCGACGCCGGTCACTTCGCACTCCTGGGCCGCAAAGAACAGCGCATTCTCACCTGTTCCACAACCGACGTCCAGCACGCTGCCGCGAATGCGGTCCGCCACCTTCACAAATTCAGGCTGTGGTTTACCAATATCCCACGGCGGCCGATGTTCGGCGTACATCTGTTCGAAGTTCTCCGCAGGCGTTGTGGGCCTGTCGGAAGGACCAGTGGAGTCTGCGCCGGTAGAATCCGGGCCGGAACTGTTTGTATTGGACTGGCTGCGGGAAAGATGCTCGTCTGATGATGCCATCTGAGGAGTCTCCTGATTAAAAGCGGACGCATCACCGGCGGCAACAGCCGGCTGGCGGGCGAAACGCCGCAGGACCACGTAAAAAACCGGAGTCAGGAACAGACCAAACAGGGTCACGCCCAGCATACCACTAAAGACGGCGGTTCCCAAGACCCGTCGCATTTCAAACCCCGCACCGGTGGCGATCAGCAGCGGAATTACACCCAGAATGAAGGAGAACGCGGTCATCAGAATCGGTCGCAGACGCAACCGGCAGGCGGCCACCGCAGCTTCGAAGCGGTCTTTGCCCGCATCTTCTTCCGCTTTGGCAAATTCCACGATCAGAATCGCGTTCTTACAAGCCAGTCCGACCAGCACGATAAAACCGATCTGCGTCAGAATGTTATTGTCCATGCCCCGGAACCAGATTCCCATAATCGCAAACAGTAGACACAGGGGCACAATCAGGATGATCGCCAGCGGCAACAGCCAGCTTTCGTACTGGGCCGACAGCGTCAGGAAGACAAACAGCACTGCCAGCGGGAACAGGAACACAATGGTATTGCCCGCCTGGCGTTCCTGATATGCGAGTTCGGTCCACGCGTAGCCGAATCCGGGAGGCAGGTTCTGATCCGCCAGTTGTTCCATGGTGTTCAACGACTGGCCCGTACTGTATCCGGGCACCGTGTCGCCATTCAGGTCGGCAGCGGGGAACAGATTAAACCGCACCAGGCGGTCTGGTCCCGCGGTCCGTTTCAACTGAACCACCGAGCCCAGCGGCACACTCGTACCGCGGGCGCTGCGGGTTCGCAGTCGCAGGATATCGCTCGGTTCGTCACGAAACTCCGGTTCCGCCTGGGCCGTCACACGATAAGTCCGTCCCAGGAAGTTAAAGTCGTTCACATACACCGAGCCCAGGTAGACCTCCAGCGCATCGAATACGTTATTGATCGGAATATCGAGCATCTGCGCCTTGGTCCGGTCCACCTCTGCATAGATCTGCGGCACACTCGTACGGAAGTTCGAGAAAATCTGCACCAGTCCCGGCTGCTGGTTGGCTTCAGCTACCATCCGCTGGGTGACCTGATTGAGTGCTTCCACACCGGCCCCGCTCTGATCCTGCACGTACATTTTGTATCCGCCGCCACGACCAATTCCGCGAACGGGTGGTGGTGGAATAATAAAGATCTGGGCCTCGTTGATGACAGAGACTTCGCGACGCAGGTCTCCCACAATCGCATCCAGGCTCCGACCGCGCCTGGCACGGATCTTGGCATCTTCCAGTGGCAAGAACGTGACTGCGGCATTCGGGCTGATCGTGAACGTCGATCCCGACAGTCCCGCAATCCCCACGGAATGGGCCACGCCATCGATCTCGCTGCCGATTTGTGCGACCTGTTTCGTCACGACGTCGGTTCGTGCCAGAGAGGCACCGTCCGGCAGCCGGATACTGACAATCAGATACCCCTGATCCTGAGCCGGAATGAAGCCGGAGGGAACCAGTCCAAAACTGTACCAGGTCGCCACCAGCAGACCGCCGTAGAGCAGCAGTGACAACGCCGAGACGCGAATGATCCGCGAAATGAAACCCGCATAGATGTTTCCCGTAAAATCGAAGAAACGGTTGAACCAGCGGAAAAACCAGCCAAAGAAAAAGTCAACGAATTTACCCATCTTGTTCCGCTCGGCGTTTTTCGGTTTGAGCAGCAACGCACACAGAGCAGGGCTCAACGTCAATGAAACGAATGTCGAAAAGGCGGTCGAGATCGCAATCGTCATCGCAAACTGCCGGTAGAACCGACCACTCATGCTCGGTACAAACATGGTCGGCACGAATACCGCGATCAGCACCAGTGTCGTCGCGATCAACGCGGAACCAACTTCGTCCATCGCTTTATGAGTGGCTTCGCGGGGAGAGTAACCTTCGCCGATCAGACGTTCCACGTTCTCCACCACCACGATCGCATCGTCCACCACAATTCCGATCGCCAGTACCAGGCCGAACAGCGAAAGCGTATTCAGTGACACGCCCAGGACCTGCATCGCTGCAAAAGTCCCGATCAGTGAAATCGGAATCGCAATCACAGGAATGATCGTCGGTCGCCAGCCATGCAGAAACAGGAATACCGTCAGCACTACCAGCGCGGTCGTGATATATAGCGTTTCAAATACTTCCGCGATCGATTCTTCCACATAGTCGGTCGGGTTATACGCGATTTCATAGCCAACCCCTTCGGGGAAGTCCTTATTCAGATTGGCCATCGTCTGCTTGACTTCCGCAGCTGCATCAACCGCATTCGTCCCGGGGCGCTGGTAAACCAGCACCGCAACCGCCGGCTTCCCGTCCAGGTAACTGATACGGGAGTAATCCTGGGCACCCAGCTCAATCCGGGCCACGTCATTCAGACGCGTCACCCGACCGTCTTCACCCCGCTTGACGATGATGTCGCCGAACTCATCTTCCTCGCGCAATCGTCCCTGGGTAGTAACGTTCAATTGAAAATCACCGGAGGCATCAATGGGGGGCTGACCAATCACACCTGCAGCCACCTGCGCATTCTGCTGGCGGATTTCCGAAACGATGTCGCCCACCGTCAGACCGACGTGCGTCATCTTCTCGATATCGAGCCAGATCCGCATTGAATATTCATTACCGCCGGCAATCCGGATATCGCCCACGCCATCCAGGCGCATCAGGGCATCTCGAATCCGCAGGAATGCAAAGTTACTGATATAGAGCTGATCCCGGCTGTTGTCGGGGGAATTCAGGTGGACCACCATCAGCATGTCGGGAATCTGTTTCCGGGTGGTCACGCCAATCTGCCGCACTGCTTCGGGTAGACGGGCCTCGGCCACTGCAACACGGTTCTGCACCAGCACCTGCGCGTCGTCCAAGTTCGTACCGAGCTTGAAGGTTACCGTCAACTGCATGGTACCGTCACTGCTGGACGACGATTCCATATACAGCATGTTGTCTACCCCGTTCATTTCCTGTTCAATCGGCGTGGCAACGGTATCGGCAATCACCTGCGGAGTCGCACCAGGGTAGCTGGCGCGCACCACGATCGTCGGCGGTGCTACGTCAGGATACTGAGACACCGGCAGTGAGAAATATGCCAGCCCTCCGACGAGCACGACGATAAAGGAGAGCACCGATGCAAAGATCGGTCGTTCGATAAAGAAATGAGGGAACTTCATGGGGCGTTCCTCGACTTTCCAAAGAGCGAACTGACCTTCGGCGACGGAGTCGTCGGCAGCGGATCAGGCTCTGGTGAGATCCATTGTTCGGGGGGCAGCGGTTCGTAGTAGTTAGGTAACCCGTCTTCCACGACTTCAATCTTCCCAGGCTTGACCTGGACCTCCATCTCCGGACGCACCAGCAACAGACCGGCGATGATCAACTGCTCGTCGCCTTTCAGACCCTCGCGCACGACGCGCAGACCGTCCACAATCGGACCTGGTTCAATCACGCGACGTTCGACCTTGTTATCGACAACGACATACACAAACTGAGACGACTGATCGGTGCCCACAGCCGAGTCCGGTATCAGCACGGCGTTATAAGCCGCACTGCCGGGAATCCGGATCCGGGCAAACATGCCGGGGACCAGCGTGTGGTCTTTGTTGGGAAAGATACACCGGGCCCGCATGCTCGCGGTATCGACGTCAAAGCGGTTGTCTACAAAGTCCATATGCCCCTTGTGGGGAAAGCCTTTCTCATCGACCAGTCCCAGGAAGACCGGGTTTTTCGCCACCCGGGAGCTGGCACGTTTTCCGTTCTGCGCCAGCCGTGTGTATTTCAGAACCTCCTGCTCATTGGCATCGAAGTTACAGTAAATCGGTGCGACGGAGGTGATGGTCGTCAGCATGGTGGAAGTTGACGTTCCCCCGCTGACAAGGTTTCCTTCGGTCACCTGCTTCTTGCTGATCCGTCCCGTTACCGGGGCATAGATGCGGGTATAGTCCAGATTCAGTTCTGCAGTCTCCACTTGAGCTTTGGAAGCTTCGATCACGGCCTGTGCCGTCTCAATGGCTGCCTTTGCCGAACTGATTCCGGCCTGGCTCGCTTCCACATCTGCTTTGGCCTGCAGGTACGCTGCTTCCAGTTGATCCAGTTCATCCTGTGTGGTCACGTTCTTGGATTTGAGGGAGCGGGCCCGCCTCACCTGGGCCATCGCCAGTCCCAGCTGTGCCTGCGTCTGTTCTTTTTGCGCATTGGCTTCTTCCAGCTGAGCCCGGGCCTGCACTAACTGCGAATTCGACTGACTCAACGTTGCCTGGGCGAGACTCAACTCCGCCTCAAAGGGACGGGGGTCGATGACAAACAACAGATCGCCTTTAGTAACAACCTGCCCTTCATCGAAGTGTGTCGATTTCAGGTAACCGCTGACGCGTGCCCGGACTTCGACAAAGTCAATCGCCTCCAGACGGCCGGTGTAGGCATCCCATTCGACAATCTGTTTGACGACCGGTTTGGCAATCGTGACGGTTGGGGCTGGCCTCGGGGGTTGTGCCGTCTGGGCTTCGTTACAGCCGGTCAAACTGACGGAAAGTCCCCCCAGCAGAATCAGAGAGACGCTCAGTAAATATTTCGGTGAACCTGCCAATGTAAAATTACCTCCAGATAGGTAAGTGACTTTCGAACGATGCAGTCCAGGCTCCGCTTCTTCCCGCCTGGAAATGGCCGAAAGAACATTTCAGTAAGCCTGGCTAATAGTTTATATGTAATCTAATTACATGAAGTGTATCTGTTCTGGCAAATCCTGGCAACATCATATTTCGCATTTTGAGACAAAAAATCAGAAAGAAGTGACCTTCCCAGATCACTGCGAATCTCTTGCGCAGAAGCAACTTAAACAGGATAAATGAATCTTCTTTTTTTCATGGGATAAACCGACTGCTGAAACGGTTCCATTGCGATGGGCATGCAGGATATCAGCGAGGAACTCGTTGATTGTTCATTACACGAACATGTTTTTCTGATGATCAGATTCAGCAAGATGATCTTGATGGGCAGGCTTGACTGAATGCAGAATTTGACAATCTGCGAATTGAATTCCAGATTTGAGTGGGATTGATATGATTTTTACATAATTCCTAATTTTACCATCTTTACCATTTTTGCATTTCCCTTTCTGAGATTCGACAGGTAAAATGTGTGGACTGATTTCTACATAGGGAAGAAGTGAACTGATACACAGTTAAATGTCTGGACTGAATAGTCATCAGCGTTTGGCTCACGACACTTTTTATTGGTGTCTTGAGATACAACAGGCGGCTGACCGTGCAGATAGATAGTCTTTCCAGGAAACCGCAAAAAAATTTAGAAACCCCATCTGGCCTCCAAGGGTTTTTGGTTTTTCTGCAGTAGGAAGACTTGGGATTCTGATTTTTGTGTCAGGAAACAAGATGGATAAGCAAAATGCCCTGTTTCTGGGGATACTGTTGCTGACTGGAGGCCTGGTTTTTCTGGGGTGGGATTTTTTCCAGCCCACGGGCTTGCCCGCTGGATTTGCCAGCAGTAACGGAAGAATTGAAGCGGTTGAGATCAATATCGCAACGAAATCTGCCGGTCGGCTGGAATCCGTGATGGTAGAAGAAGGGGACTTCGTCACCCAGGGTGAAGTCCTCGCAAAAATGGAAACGGATGTTCTGGAAGCGGAATTGCGGGAAGCAGAAGCGGAATTGCGTCGATCCAGGACCGCAGTCAATGCAGCCCTCAGCAGCGTGATTCAACGGGAGAGCGAAAAAGCGGCCGCCGAGTCTTTAGTGAAGCAACGGAAGGCAGAAGTTGAACTCGCAGAGAATCGCTATAAAAGGGCGCAGAGACTCCTGAAATCGTCAGCGATCTCAACAGACGAAATGGAATCGGAACGCTCCCGATTCTTTGGCACCCAGGCAACCCTGGATGCAGCCAATGCGAGAGTTGCCGGAGCAGATGCTGCCATCAATACGGCCAAATCACAGGTAATCCAGGCTGAAGCTGCAGTGGGAGCTGCTCAGGCCAGAATTGAACAATTACAGGCCGACATTGATGATTGTACGCTCAACTCCCCACGGACTGGCCGTATTCAATACCGGATTGCCCAGCCTGGTGAAGTTCTCAGCGCAGGGGGGAAAGTTTTAAATCTGGTCGATTTGGGCGAAGTTTACATGATCTTTTTTCTGCCCACAACAGCTGCCGGTCAAGTCAAAATGGGCAGTGAAGTCCGGCTCTTACTGGATGCAACTCCCCAGTATATCATTCCCGCGAAAATTTCGTTCGTGGCAAATGTAGCACAGTTCACACCCAAAACTGTTGAGACAGCCGAAGAGCGGCAGAAGCTTATGTTCCGGATCAAGGCGAGTATCGATCCGGGATTAATCAAACAGCATATTCACCGTGTCAAAACAGGCTTGCCGGGAATGGCCTATGTGCAACTGGACGAGCAGGCGGTTTGGCCCGCGAATCTGGAAGTGCGGCTACCAGAATGACAGACTCGGCAGGCACCGCTGTTGCAGCTGTTCCGGCTGGGAACGATCCAGTGGTGCGATTGACAGACATCTCACTCAAGTATGGAAAGACACAGGCTCTCAAATCAATCAGCCTGGAAGTGCCTGCGGGAAAATTGATTGGCCTGATCGGTCCCGACGGAGTCGGCAAGTCCAGCCTGTTATCACTGATTACCGGAGTGCGACGGATTCAACAGGGACAGATAGAAGTCCTGGGCGGTAATATCTCACAAGCCGCACACCGCCGGAAAGTCTGCCCCCGCATCGCCTATATACCGCAAGGCCTGGGGAAAAATCTGTACCCCACGCTTTCTGTTTTTGAAAATGTGGACTTTTTTGGCCGACTGTTCGGGCGCAGCCATTTCGAGCGTGCAGTGCATATTCAGGAACTACTGGAGACGACTGGGCTGGCCCCGTTTTCTGCACGACCGGTGGGTAAACTTTCAGGAGGGATGAAACAGAAACTGGGACTCTGCTGTGCGCTGATCCATGATCCCCAACTGCTGATTCTTGATGAACCAACGACCGGCGTTGATCCGCTTTCACGACGACAGTTCTGGGATCTGATAGATCGGATCCGTCAGGAACAACCAGATATCAGCGTGCTGGTGGCGACGGCTTATATGGATGAGGCGGCACGCTTTGATCAGCTCATCGCCATGGACAGTGGCCGAGTGCTGGCCGAAGGGACGCCACAGGAATTACTCACACGCACCGAAACGGAAAACCTGGAGGAGGCTTACATCGCACTCCTTCCCGAGAGAAAACGCCTGGGGCACAGAAAAATTGAGCTCGTTCCCAGAGTAGAACACGCCGGAGAACAAATTGTCATCGAGGCTCAGGATCTGACAAAATGTTTTGGGGATTTTGTCGCAGTGGATCGAGTGAATTTTCGGATTCAACGTGGAGAAATCTTTGGTTTTCTAGGTTCGAATGGCTGTGGAAAAACGACAACCATGAAAATGCTCACAGGTTTGTTACCTGCAAGTGAGGGGCAAGCCTGGCTGTTCGGAAAGAAAATTGATGCACAGGATCTGGAGATCCGCCGCCACGTGGGTTATATGTCGCAAAGTTTTTCACTCTATGCGGAATTGACTGTAAAACAGAACCTGGTACTGCACGCGCAGTTGTTCCAGCTACCGCAAGAGCGGATTCCCGAACGTGTGCAACAGATGCTGTCACGTTTCGAACTTGAGGAGGTGGAACATGACCTGCCTGGCTCTCTTCCCCTGGGACTACAGCAGCGATTATCTCTGGCAGTGGCCCTGATTCATCAACCCAGCCTGCTCATACTGGATGAGCCCACTTCGGGTGTCGATCCGGTAGCGCGAGACTCCTTCTGGGAATATCTGATCGAACTTTCCCGGCGTGATCAGGTAACCATTTTTATCTCCACTCACTTAATTAACGAAGCGGCACGCTGCGATCGGATTTCACTGATGCATGCAGGGCAGGTATTAATCAGTGAAACACCGGGCAGGCTTGTCGAGAAACGAAATGCGGCCTCTCTGGAAGAGGCATTTATCGGTTACCTCGAAGAGGCGGTCAGCCAGCAGTCAGACCATGTAGCCCGGAAGAACTTAATTCAACCGCCGTCAAAAGGGCAACCTGCAGGTCCCCAGCCTGCCTGTAGCACAATCAACGATCATCATCATTTCAGTCTGCGACGCATGCTGAGTTACAGCATCCGGGAAACATTAGAATTACGTCGTGATCCAATTCGACTGACCCTCGCCTTGCTGGGAACCGTGATCCTGATGTTTATTATGGGCTACGGGATCAATCTGGACGTGGAAGATCTCACATTTAGCGTGTTGGACCGGGATCAGACCGGGACCAGCCGAGACTATATTTTTAATATGGCAGGTTCACGCTACTTTACCGAACGATCTCCGATTACAGATTATCAAAGCCTGGATCAGCGGATGCAGGCTGGTGAACTGAGTGTTGCCCTCGAAATACCACACGGTTTTGCCCGCGACCTGAAACGTGGCAAATCGGTTGAGATCGGCGTCTGGATCGATGGCGCAATGCCGGCTCGTGCGGAAACGGTACAAAGTTATGTGCAGGGATTAAATCTGCAATGGTTGAAGGATCAGGCGGTCCAATTCGGCAGAGAGGATGAATTTGCTGATCTGGTGACCATTCAAACCCGCTTTCGGTACAACCCCAATGTGAAAAGTCTGGTATCGATGGTACCTGCTGTCATCCCTGTGCTGTTACTGTTGATCCCATCGATGCTGGCCGCTTTGTCAGTCGTACGGGAGAAGGAACTCGGGTCGATCATTAATCTTTATGTGACGCCGGTCACCCGTTCCGAGTTTATTCTGGGAAAACAGATACCTTATATCCTGGTGGGGATGCTGAATTTTCTACTGTTGTGGGAAATGGCGGTGGTGCTGTTTGACGTTTCCTTAAATGGCAGTTTTGGGGCACTCGCCGTCGGCGCTTTCATCTATTGTATCTGTGCCACTGCGATGGGGCTGTTAATCTCCTCGTTCACCCGCAGCCAGGTCGCGGCCATTTTCGTAACCGCGATTTTGACCATTTTACCCTCAACCCAGTTTTGTGGAATGATGGATCCGGTCTCTTCGCTGGAAGGGACGGGCAGGCTGTTGGGGAGTATTTACCCGACGACCTATTTTCTGACGATTACCCGAGGAACATTTTCGAAGGGACTCGGTTTTGCAGAGCTGTACACCGACTTTATCCCGTTGCTGGCGTCTGTTCCTGTGCTGACTGGCTTAAGCATTCTTTTATTGAGAAAGCAGGAGGCCTGAACGATGCGCGCAGAGCATATCATTCAATTGGGGGTGAAGGAACTATGGAGTCTGCTACGTGACCCGCTGATGTTAGTGTTGATTGGAATTGCTTTTACAGGATTTGTCATTTTAGGGGCCAGGTCTGTGTCAGAGACTCTGAATAAAGCACCCATTGCGATCATTGATGAGGATCAGTCGCCGTTATCAGTCAGAATCTCAGGAGCATTTCAGCAACCCTGTTTTCTGCCCCCTACCGCGGTAAATCAGTCAGAAATGGATGCGCGAATGGACGCGGGGCTGGATACGTTCGCGCTGAATATCCCTCCTGATTTCCAGCGGGATGTACTTGCGGGAGATGCACCGCAAATTCAGTTGAATGTGGATGCAACCCGCATGAACCAGGCATTTAATGGCAGCGGTTATATCCAGACAATGATCAATCAGGAAGTCCAGGAGTATGTGAAGCATTATCGATCCGTTGCCACGTCGTCCGTAGAACTCGCTGTACGGGTACGATTCAACCCGGAACTCAATAAGTCGTGGTTTGGTTCGATTATGAAACTCATTGATCAGGTGACGATGCTTTCCATCATTTTGACCGGTGCTGCACTGATTCGTGAGCGGGAACGGGGAACCATCGAACATTTACTGGTAATGCCGGTGACTCCTTTTGAAATCATGGTCAGCAAATTATGGTCCATGGGGCTGGTGGTCCTGGTGGCAACTGCGCTTTCCCTGATCTTTGTGGTGCAGGGAATCATGAATGTTCCCATCCAGGGGTCAATCCTGTTGTTTCTGGCTGGGACGATCATGCAGCTGTTCGCGACAACGTCAATGGGAATTTTCATGGGAACCTATGCCCGCTCCATGCCCCAGTTCGGCCTGCTGGTGATCCTGATCCTCTTGCCGCTGCAGATGCTTTCTGGAGGAGTCACTCCCCGGGAAAGTATGCCGGAGATCATTCAGAATCTGATGCTGATGGCCCCCAATACGCACTATGTCATGCTGGCCCAGGCAATTTTATATCGAGGGGCAGGATTAGCGATCGTCTGGCCGCAGTTCCTCGCCCTGGCATTGATTGGGGCTGTTTTTTTTCTGGTTGCTCTGTCACGGTTCCGTAAGACGATTGAATCGATGGCCTGATACCGTTGCTCAATCATCGTCAGCCACTCCCCCTGGCATCTCTTTTGACGGTTCCCTCACAGGTACCTTACATGTAAAATAAATCCACTGGCCGATTCGAATGAACTGTTTCGCGTCCCCTTTATTCAGGAACCTGCTATGCGTAGTTTATGTTTTGCTCTGCTCGCCACCGTCTGCCTGCATTTATCTCCTGTCATGGCCCAGGAGACTGCCACCGCACCAACTGCCACCGCACCACCCCAGAGTGTGAAGCCGGGGATCAACAAGTCATTCCTCGATCCCGATCTGGATGTCGATAAATGGGTCAAGCGTTTCGAAGTCGAAAGCCGGGAAGTCTTCCGTGCCCGCGATCAGATTGTAAAACAGTTGAAACTCAAGCCCGGCGATCGCATTGCCGACGTCGGCACCGGGACGGGTCTGTTTGTGGAACCGTTTTCCCAGGCCGTCGGAAAAAAGGGCTGGGTCTTCGCCCTGGATATCGTTCCCAAGTTCGTCGAGCGGGTCGGGAAAATTTCGGATATCCTGGAGCTGCAGAATGTCACCCCCGTCCTCTGCGGTCAGGATGACGTCCGTCTGCCCCCCGGTTCTATCGATGCCGCTTTCATCTGTGATGTCTATCACCATTTCGAATACCCGGCCCAGTCCATGGCTTCCCTGCACGAGGCGCTCGTCCCGGGCGGGCAGCTGATTCTGATCGACTTCGAACGCATCCCCGGCAAGTCTCGCGAATGGACGCTGGGACATGTTCGCGCAGGCAAAGAGACCTTCCGCAAAGAAGTCGAAGACGCCGGTTTCGACTTCGTGGAAGAGGTCAAAATTCCCGCTTTCGAGGAAAACTACTTCCTGCGTTTCAAACGCAAGTAAAACTGGTCTTACTTCTCAGCGATCGGCAGCAGCTGGATCGCATCCAGAATCACGAAGCCGTCAGTCTGATCATTGCTGACGGTAATCGTGGTTTCGGTATCGCCCTGTAAACGGACCGTTCCGATCTCGCGAAACCGTTTCCCCGCCGGCAGCGGCCTGGTCTGATCGACGGTAAGAGTCGCACGTTCCGTGCCGCTGGAAACGGTCACCGGAACCTGTTTGGCGCGGGTCGGATGTGCCGAGTATGCCATCAGCAGCTGGTAGCGTCCCGCACGCGGCACTTTGAAGCGGAAGGTCGCCGATGCGGTTCCGTTCCCCTGCTTACCGTCGTGCACATAGCCCTTGCCGATATAAGGTTTGAAATTCGTGGAACGACTCCAGCTTCCCTTGAGTTCCGCGGCACCATCATCCAGCACCACCCCCGGCAGAGTCTTCGGATCAATGCCGCTCACGGTCTTCGGCTCCGGGGGAACTTCGGGCAACTCCAGTACCTGTCCTCGCTTCAGCAGTCTCTCCCGCAGCTCCGGGTAGGGAAGTTTCTGCACGGTCGTATTCTGACTGGCAGTCATGGCCGCCGCGATACCGGCACTCTGTCCCAGGATCATCCACGTGGGCTCCACGCGAATCGAAGAGATGCCCACGTGAGTACAGGAGAGGGCCACCGGCACCAGCAGGTTCGTGCACTCATCCGGTTTTGGCAGGATCGAACGATAGGGGACGTGATACGCATAGCCCTGCTTCGGATACGCGCGTCTGACGGGAAAAATCGTTCCTTCATTGATCACGCCGCCCCCTTTCAGGGCCACTCGCTGACAATCATGCGAATCGATCGGGAAGGAAGAGATCACAATCGGATCCTCTTTTTGCGGTTGATCCAGAATGTCTTTCTGACTCAATACAAACATGCCCCGCATCCGTCGTCCTTCGCGCACATACAGGGCGGGAGAGAAATGTCCGTATTCGGCGAACTCATCTTTGCACAGTCCCAGCCGGGCATACTGCTGGCGAATCTTTTCCGGGACGACTGGATCCGTTGTCAGAAAATGATAAAACTCCAGTGTGTACTGCTTATGCTCTTCCCAGATCGCGGCCCGTCCTGCTGCGTCCGCTTCACTCCAGCCGTTACACGCACCTACCAGTCCGAGTGAGAACTGGCCCCCAATTGAATTGTTGCCGTCCAGTTTTCCGCCGGGCAGCGGATACATATCCCAACCCACGCGGCCCCCCGATTTCACATACCGTCGCACCACCTCGAACCGGGCGGGATCATAATGCTTCGGCCTGGGGAAAGGCACCCGGTTGTCAGGATCATCCGTCAGGCAGAGCCGGAAACTGTAAACCATGACACGGGAATCCCCCTCATCTTCGGGCCCCGCATCGGTCGTGGTGATCAAAGGCAACGGCTGTCCCTGGTCATCGAAACCGTTGATTTTCATCCTCCCTTTCGGGTAGCGTTTGCCCGCCAGGGACTCACCATATTCCGCTTTCCCTTCGCGTCCGATGGTCCAGCTGACGCCAGCCGCTGCCAGCAGATCCCCTTCATACGTGCCGTCAACAAAAACCTGCGCTGCGAAGCGTCCCCGGCTGGTGACCAGTTCTTTGATTTGAGTCACTTCTTTTTTAACGGACTGCAGACGCTGTTCCGGCAGTACTTTGACGCCCGCTTCATCCAGCATCTGTCGCGTCACCCGCATCGCCACGTGTGGCTCGTAGGTCCATTTCGACTGGTCTTTCACACTGACCTTGTATGGCAGCGTGATCCCCCGGTCGGCATAGTCTTTTTCGATCCGCGTATGCCATTCATCGAACAGCCCCATAACCGTACTGCGGACCGTCTGGTTGGAATCGCTGAAGCTCAGGCCGCCGGTGTTCAAGCCCCCGATATGATCGGTCGGCTCCAGCAGAATCACCTCAGCCCCTTCACGTGCCGCCGCAATCGCCGCACAGAATCCCCCCGGCGTTGCTCCGTAAACGATAACATCCGCCCGGGACGGCTGCCGTGCATCAGCCTGCTCTGCCTGCAACAGATTCGGGAACAGGAGCAGCAGGCTGGTCAGGAACAGGGGAATCAGACGGTCCGGTTTCAACATGGATCAATCCTGTGGTATCAGCGTATCTAGGGGCGAGTGTCAGAGCGGACCGCGGTCATGCAGACGCGAATCCCGTTCGATCCACTCACTATAAAGCCTCCCGCCCCCTTTTCCCAGTCGACTGAGTTTTGATATCGGTGTACGCTGATGTTAGACGACCGAAAATGTCCAGAAACGAAAATCAGTGACTTACTCCCGGCCTATGGATAGAATACTGGAAGAATTCTTGCCGGACCTGAGAAGGGAATCGATTGAAAGATGACAGATCATCGCGAAACAACAGGCAGCACATCCAGCTTACTGCAGTCGCGTAGTGCGGGCCTGTTGATGCATGTGACTTCGCTCCCCGGTCCCTATGGCATCGGCGATCTGGGAAACACCGCCCGCAGCTGGATCGATCTCCTCGCAGAGGCGGGGCAGTCCTGGTGGCAGATGCTGCCCCTTGGCCCGACCGGCTATGGCGACTCTCCCTATCAGCCGGTCTCCTCCTTTGCCGGCAACTGGTTGCTGATCAGTCCCGACGATCTCGTCGCTGACGGGCTTCTGCACAGCGACGAACTCACGCATCAGGATTTTGCAGACGACCTCGTCGACTTTCCCGCCGTCAGATCGTTCAAACAGCAACTCCTGCAAACTGTTCATAACAGCTTCGCCACGCGTGCCAATAGCGATTTGCAGCAGTCCTTCAATCAGTTCTGTGAACAGGAACAGCACTGGCTGGAAGAATATGCCCTCTTCCAGGCACTGCAGGACCGCTACCAGGGAGCCAGTTATCTCACCTGGCCCAAAGAACTTGTCCGCCGGGATGTCGCGGCCCTTTCCGAAACGCGGCAGCAACTGGCTGGCGCAATCGAACAGATTCGGCTGGCCCAGTTCCTCGTCTTCCGCCAGGCAGAACAACTGAAGCAGTATGCACACAGCCGGGGTATCCGACTCATCGGCGATCTTCCCTTTTTCGTCTCTCCCGATTCCTGTGACGTCTGGGCCAACCCGGAACTGTTCCTGCTCGATGAACAGTTGAGGCCAGAATACGTTGCCGGCGTACCTCCCGACTACTTCAGTGCCGAAGGACAGCTCTGGGGAAACCCAGTTTATGACTGGGAGGCACTGCAGCAGACCGGCTATCAGTGGAACATCAGTCGCATCCGGGCACTCCTGCAGCACGTCGATCTGATCCGCCTCGATCATTTTCGAGGTTTCGCTGCGGCCTGGCACATTCCCGCCGGCGCACCCAATGCACTCAAGGGAGAGTGGGTTACCGGTCCGGCCAGTGATTTTTTTACCACAGTCCAACAGGAACTGGACGACCTCCCTTTCATCGCCGAAGACCTGGGAATCATCACCGCTGACGTGAATGAACTCCGCGACCAGTTTCAGCTGCCGGGCACCCGCGTGCTGCAGTTCGCCTTTGACGGCGATCCTCGTAATCCTTATCTGCCACACAATTATCAGACCCACACGGTCGTCTATACCGGCACGCACGACAATAACACCACTCGCGGCTGGTACGCCAGTTTGACAGACCAGGAGCGTCAAATTGTCTGCCGGATGCTGTACCGTCCCGATGTGCCGGAAGAGGAAATGGCCCCGCTGTTGCTGCAGCAGGCCTGGTCTTCCATCGCAGCCCTGGCGATCACCCCCCTGCAGGATCTGCTCAACCTGGGGGAGGACGCCCGCATGAATACCCCCGGTCAGTGTGAGGGGAACTGGCGTTGGCGCTGCACTCCCGACATGTTATCCGGGCCAGCCTTTCAATCGTTGCGGAAATTAACGACAATAGTAAATCGACTGCCAGAAATTAAATAGAATGAATCTTAACCATCGAAGGAGGTCATCCAATGCCAGCCACTCAACAACTCCACGATCTGGGGCAAAGTCTCTGGCTTGATAATATCACACGGGACATGCTCAGCGAGGGAACGCTTCAGCAGTACATCGATGATCTGTCGGTGACCGGGCTCACCTCCAACCCGACGATCTTTAATAAAGCCATCAAAAGCAGCAAACTGTATGACGACCACATCCTCGAACAGCGGAATCAGGGACTGGAAGGCGAACAGCTCTTTTTCGAACTGGCCCTGCAGGACATCCAGCAGGCCGCCGATCTGTTCAAACCGGTCTGGGATCGAACCGCAGGCGTGGACGGCTGGGTCTCACTCGAAGTCTCTCCCACGCTCGCGTACGACACCGCCGGCACCATCGCCTCTGCGAAAGACCTGCATGATCGCGCTGCCCGGCCCAATGTCCTGATCAAGATTCCGGGAACCACAGAAGGTCTGCCCGCCATCGAAGAGTCAATCTTTGCCGGGATCCCCGTGAATGTGACGCTGTTGTTCTCCCCGGAACACTATGTCGCCGCTGCCGAAGCCTATCTCCGCGGAATCGAACGCCGCATTGAGGCTGGCCTGAATCCGGTCGTCGGTTCGGTTGCTTCGCTGTTTATCAGCCGCTGGGACCGCGCCGTAGTCGATCAGGTACCCGAAGCCCTGCATAACCGCCTGGGAATCGCCATTGGTCAGCAGTGCTACAAAGCCTACAAAGAGCTGATGAACTCTCCTCGCTGGCAGCGGGTCTTCAACAATGGCGCTCAGATGCAGCGTCTGCTCTGGGCCAGCACGGGAGCCAAAGACCCCAACGCCTCCGACATTCTCTACATCAAGTCACTCGCTTCCCCCTTTACGGTCAATACGATGCCCGAAGAAACGCTGCACGCATTTGCCGATCACGGGGAAACGGGTGATCTGCTCGCAGATGACGGCGGTGACAGCACGGCCACGTTAAGCGAGTTTGCCAGTGCCGGTGTCGACAGCGGTGCTGTGGCTGCGAAACTCCAGGAAGACGGCGCGCAGTCATTCGTCGATTCCTGGAATGAACTGCTCGAACAGCTGGCCGCCAAGAGTGCCTCGCTGACAAGCTGAAAATCGTCTGTTGCACCTAAACCGTTATGAGACAACACGGAGCGCAGTGGATCAGGTTCGCTGCGCTCTTTCTACGTTAACTGGATTTGAATCTCTCTTGACGGCAGTGGCGTTAATTTAGATACTTTCGCAGCTTGCCCCGGTTTTGAAATTGATCAGCTAAAAACTCGAACTGACAGGGATTGAAGATTTCATTGGACTTCACCTGCAGTTGAACTCGACTGCTGACGATCATTAAGGATAGTGATCATCGCTGTAACGAAGCAGCGATCAGCAAAGGAATGCAAATTCATGTGGACGACCGGTTCGCTTTATACACGTATCTTGATCTGTCTGGCTGCCCTGACAGTTCCGCTGCAGGGGCTGCCTGCTGCTGCGTGTCACTGTTGTTCCGATCATAACCTCGCAGGCTCCGACTGCTGTTCCAGTGAAGACAACAGTACCGTCTGTTGTTGTTCTGGCGCAAGTCTATGTCAATGTGCAGAAACCACTTCAGACAGCGATTCCTTCTCAGCCTGCTGCGACGAAAGTCAGGTTAGGGAAACTTCCGCTTGTCATTGTGGATCGGACTGCCACTGTGATGAATCTAATGGACCAGGCATCCCGCTCACACCGGCTCCAGTTCAGAAAAAGCCCGCGGAACAGCTGACAGCAGTCAGTCAGTCGATTCCTGCTTCGAACCTGATTACACAGCCGCAACCTGCTGAACATCCAGGCTGTGTTTCTATCACACAACCTGCTTCCGCGCGTTGTGCCGCTCTGTGCCGCTTCACGCTATAAACCTGTGCTGACAGGGACATTGCGCACTTCCGGTTGACTTATCCCGGTTCTCTGAACTTCGTGCGCCATTCTTGAAAAGTATTTCCTGTTGTCTCGATTCCAGGTTGTGCTCATCCGTTCTGAATGAACCAGAGCCTGCGCGGGTCGACAGGCAGACTGAATTATTTCCGCCAGACATGCTGGCACACATGATGCCGTTGAGGTTGTGATGAAAGATTTAAACAGCAAAGAGGCTGTCGTGGTGCACCAGAACGCCTTTCAGAAAAAACAGGAACGTCGCCGCTGGTGGATCCGCCTGCTGGTCCAGCCGGCCCTGTTCCTGCTGGCCGGAGCGATCCTGATCGCGGGGCTCGGAGTGGCCCAGCGTATGGGGCTGATTTCCGCAGGCGGCGGTGGCCACAGTCATGGATCCGCCCTCGGGAAAGCCGTGAAATATATCTGTCCGATGATGTGCACACCGCCACAGACCGAACCCGGTCGCTGTCCGGTCTGCGCCATGGAGCTCGTCCCGGCTACCTCAGATTCATCGAAATCTGATTCACGCTCCGTCCGCATCGACCCGGCTGCCCGGCGGATTGCCAACATCCAAACCGCAGCGGTCACCTCCCGTCCCCTGACACAGACCATCCGCGCCGTCGGTGAATTACATTACGATGAAGGAAACCTCAAAACATTGTCGGCTTACATCGACGGGCGGATCGAACATCTCTATGCCGACTTTACCGGCGTCGAGGTGCAGCAGGGAGACCGGCTCGCCTATGTCTATTCGCCACTGCTCTACTCTGCCCAGGTTGAATTGCTCACCGCCCGCAAAACGGTCAGCGGCAGCAAATCGACCACGCTGGCCGCAGTCCGGGAAGCCAATCGCAAGTTATACAGCAGTGCCAGACAGCGATTGCTCGAATACGGCATGACCGAACCACAGATCGGAGAAATTGAGTCGACCGGCAAAGCCAACAGCCGCATGTTTCTCTATGCCCCCATCAGTGGAACCGTGATTGAGAAACAGGCCATCGAAGGCCAGTATGTCAAAGAGGGACAGGTCATCTATCAGCTGGCCGATCTTTCCCAGCTCTGGCTCATGTTGGAACTGTTTCCGGAAGACGCATCCCGCATCCGCTACGGACAGAAAGTCGAAGCCACCGTGCAGTCTTTGCCCGATCAGACATTCACTGGCCGTGTGGCGTTTATCGATCCGCAGGTGGATTCAGAGACGCGAACTGTCAGCGTGCGGATCGTGATGCCGAATCCAGAGGGAATACTCCGCGTAGGCGATTATGCCCGCGCGACCATCGCTATTCCCGCGGGAAACAAGGGGAACTCGGGAGGCATGTATGATCCCGAACTGGCGGACTGCTGGATCTGTCCCCGCCATCCCCACGTCATCTCCCACAACTCCGGAACGTGCCCCCTTTCAGGTCAGCCACTGGTTCCAACCTCCAGGTACGGCTACGTTTCGCAAGCACAGGCAGAGACCGATGCCCTCACCGTTCCCCGGGACGCGGTCCTGATGGCCGGGCAGCACAGCGTGCTCTACGTCGAAACCGAACCGGGGCGTTTTGAAATCCGCAATGTGGTTCTGGGGCCAACCTGCGGCGATCAGATTGTGATTCTCAAAGGAGTGGCACAGGGAGAACAGGTTGCGACCCGGGGCAACTTCCTCATCGATTCACAGATGCAACTGGCCGGGAATCCTTCACTCATCGATCCGAACCGGGCTCAACCTCTGTCCGATCAGGAACAGTCAGACACAATCCTCGCCGCCCTGTCCAGTCTTTCACCCGCAGATCGCAGTCAGGCGGAACATCAGCGCATCTGTCCCGTCACCAAGATGTCCCTGGGATCGATGGGGGCGCCCGCCAAAGTGGATGTGAATGGCGAAACCGTCTTCATCTGTTGCGAAGGCTGTCGCGAAAGTTTGCTGGAACATCCTCAGAAATATCTGAATATCATCAGGACCGCCGAGGCCACCGGGCGTACGGAGGGCTCCGGGGGGGATATGGATCTGCCTCCCCTTGACGTTCCCCAGATCATGCTGCCGGACGACAGCCTGCCACCGCTGGAGATGCCCATCGAAATTGACCCCGAACCGCTTCCGCAGAATCCACCAGCAATTGACTTGCCCCGGACGGCCAAAGGAAAGCAGCAGGAGGCCCGCCAATGATTCGCTCCATTCTCGATTTCTGTATCCGCCAGCGGCTGCTGATGATCCTGCTATCCATCTCACTGATCGGCTGGGGCTGGTATTCAGCGCAAAAAGTTCCCATCGACGCGATTCCCAATGTCGGCGAGAACCAGGTGATTGTCCTCGCAGAATGGTCAGGCCGCTCCCCCAAGGATGTGGAAGACCAGATCACCTATCCGCTTTCGATCGCGCTACAGGCTGTACCGGGTTCCCGGAACGTTCGCGGCAAAAGCATGTTTGGCTTCAGCTTCGTGCAGGTGACCTTCGATGACGACGTCGACTTCTACTGGGCCCGTTCCCGCGTGGTCGAACAGTTAACCACTGTCACAGGCTCGCTTCCCGAAGGTGTCGTCCCCACGCTGGCCCCCGATGCCACTGCACTGGGGCAGATCTATTACTACGTGCTCGAACCACCGGCCGGCATGGATCTGGCGGAACTGCGCTCCCGGCAGGACTTTTTCATCAAATATGCACTGCAGTCTGTAGATGGTGTCGCCGAAGTCGCTTCAATTGGCGGCTACGTCAAGCAGTATCAGGTCGAGGTCGATCCCGACGAACTGCGTTATCACAACATTCCGCTCAGTCAGGTGATCGATTCCGTGAAGGCATCGAATATCGATGTCGGTGCCAAGACGGTCGAGACCAGCGGCATGGAATTCATTGTCCGTGGTAAAGGTTTTATTGGCGCGGACAAAACCGAACAGGAAACCATCGAGCAGATCAGGAACACCGTCATTACGACCAGCAAAGGGGTGCCGGTCCGCATCAGCGATGTAGCCCAGGTCCAGACCGGCCCCGCCTTCCGACGCGGTGCCCTCGATCTGAATGGAAAGGAAGCGGTCGGGGGTGTCGTCGTGATGCGTTACGGCGAGAATCCCCGCAAAGTGATCGAACGGGTTCAGGCGAAAATCGCTTCGCTGGAGTCCGAACTGGGCGGCATCAAAATCCAGGGCATCTATGACCGGAGTCTGCTCATCGACGAGACCGTCTCCACCCTCACCGAAGCCCTGCTGCAGGAAACCATCATTACGATCGCGGTGATGGTGTTGTTCCTCCTGCATGTCCGCGCCAGCATCATTATCGCCATCACGCTCCCCATGGCCGTCCTGATGTCGTTCATTGCCATGAAAACGTTGGGCGTCGATGCCAACATCATGTCCCTGGCTGGCATCGCCATCGCGATAGGCACCATGGTTGACATGGGCATCATCATTCTGGAGAACATTTACGGCAGTCTGGCGGAATGGGAAGCCAACGGTTCCCCGGGCGGCCCACAACAGCGTCTGACTGTCATTCGCGATTCAGCCGCTGAAGTGATACCAGCTGTCATCACCGCCGTCAGTACTACGATCATCAGCTTTCTGCCGGTCTTCTTCCTGACGGGCCGTGACCACAGGCTGTTCACACCACTCGCCTGGACCAAATCGTTTGCCCTGATCTCCAGTCTGATTGTGGCTGTCGTCATTCTGCCTCTGCTCTGTCGCATTTTCCTGCGGAGTGCACGCATTCCCCGCTGGGGGCAATTTGCCAGCGGAATGGGAGTCGCCTGCCTGACCGCCGCCCTCTGCCGGTTTGTCTGGGGAGATTACATCGCTGACGGATCAACGTTGACCCTCTATGCAGCTACACTCTTTGCTGCGGTTGCCGGTTTTCTGCTGGGCTGGTGGGTGACCGGCGAGAAGATCCGGTCCATGGAAGAGAACCCCGCCAGCCGTTTCGTTCGTTTCCTCTATGCCGGACGTTTGAAACTGGCCTTACAGCACAAACTGCTGATGCTCTCCCTCCCCGCCGTCATCATGGTGCTGGGCGCAGGTGCCTGGATTGGTTTACCCACAGTTTTGAGACCCGTGGAAAAAGTGGTCTCACTACTCGGGGCGGATCTGAACCAGGTTCCCGGCTATGTCGACGCCAAACACGTCTTCACCGGGTTGAAATCCGACGACTGGATTGCCTTGGATGAAGGCAGTTGGTTCTACATGCCCAGTCTCTACCCGGCTGCCAGCTTTTCCCAGGCGATGGAAATTCTGCAGGCCCAGGACACCCTGATCAAGGGGATTCCGGAAGTGGAGCATGTACTGGGAAAAATTGGTCGCGTGGAATCCGCTCTCGACCCTGCCCCTGCGGCAATGGTCGAAACCTATGTCATGCTCAAACCCCGCGATACCTGGCGGGAAGGGATGACGGCCCGCAAGATCTGGGATGAAATCAATAGCGTAGCCACGCTGCCGGGAGTCACTCCCGCTTCGCCTCTTCAGCCGATCGAAGGACGCGTGGTCATGTTGCAGAGCGGCATCAAGGCCTCGATGGCGATCCGCGTTTATGGCGACGATCTGGAAGGCCTGTCCCAAGCCTCGCTGGCGGTTGCAGAACGACTCAAGCAGAACCGCTATGTGAATGCGGGGACCGTGAATCCCGATATCGTCATGGGCAAGCCCTACTATGAGTTCGAGGTCGATCGGGAAGAGGCCGCCCGTTACGGCATGACTACGATGATGGTCAATCAGATCGTCTCTGCCGGACTCGGCGGGCTCGACGTGACGACAACCGTGGAAGGACGCGAACGCTACCCGATTCAGGTGCGCTTTGAACGCAGCGTCCGTAAGGATCTGAAAGACCTGCGACAAGTCTCCGTCGTCACGCACGGCGGTGATATTGTACCCCTGGAGCGACTGGCAGAGGTGACGACCACCTGGGGACCGGGGGCGATCAATAGTGAAGATGCCCGCCTCGTGGCCCATGTCGCGTTCTCACCGTCAGGCATCTCCGGCGATCTGGAAACCGTGGAACAGGTGATGACCGACCTGCGGACCGCCCGGGAAACCGGGGCGCTGACCTTTCCCCAGGGCAACTTCGAACTGCAGGCAGTGGGCTCGTTTCAGAATCAGATCGAAGCCAACCGGCGGCTGATGTGGATCATTCCCGCTGTGCTGCTGGTCAATCTGCTGATTATCTATCTCAGCTTTCAGGACTTCGCCATTTCAGCGATTGTCTTCTCCGGGATTCCGGTCGCTTTTGCGGGAGGGATGATCGCGGTTGCCTGGATGGGCGTGGATATGAACACCGCAGTCTGGGTCGGGTTTATCGCGCTGTTCGGGATCGCCGTCGATGATGGCGTGGTGATGGCCACTTACATCCAGCAGACGCTGAAGCGCCAGCCGGTCAATAATATCACCGAGTTACGTGAGGCGATCTACATCGCCGGGCTGAAACGGATTCGCCCCTGTGTAATGACAACCCTGACCACGATCTTCGCCCTGTTGCCGGTCCTGTTATCCCACGGACGCGGAGCCGATGTGGCCCGGGCGATGGCCCTGCCCGTTCTGGGCGGCATGCTGGTCGAACCGTTTACCACCTTCATTGTCCCCGCCATCTATTGTGCTTATCTGGAATTCAGAATGCAGGCGGGGCTGTCTAGTCAGGCTCTGAATCAGGAACTACCTCAAGCTGGATCACAGAATAAATCATTCGATCCAGTCTTAAGCGGTCCCGCGTCCTGAGCGGGATCAAAACGACTTTTTTAAGAAGGAGAAAATTATGAAATCGTTCAAAATGCTGCTGGCATTCTCGCTGGTTGCTATTACCGGATTTGGTGCCCAACAGATAGTGGAAGCACAGCAACCGCAGGCAGAAGAGAGCCAGCGCGATCAGTTACGCATCGCCGCGCAGCAGATCTGTCCCGTCACAGGGCAGAAACTCGGTGCTCATGGCAAACCGATCAAAGTCAAGGTCGGCAAAGAGTCGGTTTATCTCTGCTGCAAAGGCTGCTTGAAAAGCAAAGTGAGTCCGCAGCACTGGGCAACCATTCATGCCAATTACGCGAAAGCACAGGGCAAGTGCCCGGTCATGAAAAAGCAGCTGCCGCAAAAACCGAAATGGACCATCGTCGATGGCCGGATTGTCTATGTCTGCTGCCCTCCCTGTACCAAAAAGATCGCCGCTGACCCTGAGACTTATCTCAGTAAAGTGGATTCACTGTATTCGGCGAACTTACGAAAGTAACAGTGACCATTCTTTAATTTGAAGGATTCTGTTCTCCGACCGTTCAGGATGGATACAGAAAACCCGGGCGATTCCTCATCAAATCGGAATCACTCGGGCTTTTTCTGGATCGGGCTCGGAGACGAAAAACGCGGATCAATGTTCGGCGATCACCCGCGTGTCGTGGCAATGATTTTCCTGATCGCCATCCAATTCAAATTCCAGAGTCGTGTGCTGGATCTCAAATTCAGCAAGCAGCAGTTCCTTGATCTGGTGCTTGATGACTTCCATCTTCCCGGCATCTTCTTTCCGGATCACCACGTGTGCCTCCAATGCCCGGTGTTCTTCATCCAGCTCCCACAGGTGCAGATGGTGTATTTCAATGACATCTCCGGTCGCTTCAATTCGCTCAATCAACGCGGAAACATCAATATCCGCCGGCGTCCCTTCCATCAGCATCCGCATCGCCTGGGGCAGCATTTTATAGACCTCCCACAGAATATAACCGGATATCAGTAGCGTAATCAGCGGATCGACCCACACCCAGCCAAACCACAGAATGGCACCCGCTCCGATCAACACCGCAATGCTGCCCAGGGCATCGACAATGTTGTGAAAAAAGGCAGCCCGCACATTCAGTGAGCCCTTGCTCATGGACCACAACAACAGTGCCGAACCCACGTCGACCACCAGCGCCAGAATCGCGGTATACGCCATGACCGATCCGATGACATGTTCCGGCTCAAAAAAACGGGTGATGCCCTCGTAAATCAGGTACAGACCGACGATCGCCAGCAGCGTCAGATTGATCAGCGCACCAATCATTTCGGCCCGTCGATAACCGAACGTAAAACGTTCGTTGGCTTCCTTCTGGGAAATCCGCCGGGCAATGTAGGCAATCAGCAGTGCATTCGCGTCATTAAAGTTATGTGCCGCATCCGAAAGCAGCGCCACGCTGCCGGAATAAATTCCCGCTACCACCTGCCCGACCGTCAACAGCTGATTCAGGACAATGGCCCAGATCAGCCGCGATGTACTCACACCCTGCAGAGAATCGCTGTGCGTCAGCCCGTGTGAATGACCGGCGTGACTTTCACCCGTATGTTCGTGTTCTGTTGTTTGTGACATGAATCCTTCAGATCGTTTCCGTTTCACTAGTGCTTCCTTCAGAATCAGTCCTACGTCCGACTGTCTCATAGAGACTCGTTGCACTATAACAGATCTGTGATTCAGTTGAGGATCAGATGCCGCATTCGTTGAGAATTTCTGCAGATCGCCGTTAAGGCAGCGTCGCCGCGATGATGACACCCGCCCCGATAGCATCGCCTCCCGACTCCGCACAGATTTCCAGCAGCGTTTCCCAGAGATAGACGGCATAGCTGCAGTCGAACCAGAGCCGATACGTGGGTGTCTCTCCCAGGAAATCAGGCAGCACCACGCAACTCACTCCGGCGACCCGGGTCAGAATCAGTCTTCCGGGGGATGCCTCCGCGAAGTTCACACCACAGGTCTGCGACAGTACCCCGAGGGCCAGATTCCCTGTCAGCAGAAACGACGCATCCTGCCGCTCGACTCGTAATAGACGGTTGCTCTCTGGTCGAAGGCGTCGGTTCAACTCGGGAACCACCTCATTCGAGAGGCTACTCTCCAGCAGAAATTCGTTCTTGCCGAGACAGCCAATCCAGCCTCCATCCGACAGACGACGCGTCTCATACGTCGAATCCGGCACATCGACTCCCTGTGCACGCAGCCAGTCTCCCGCTTCAACGCCCTTCAGTCCCAGCTTGGACAGACCACTGAAATCGCAGAGTCCCAGCCGCTGCATCTGACTTTCCTCGGCTGCCTCATCCTGAAATCGCAACACGAGCGGCAGCTCCGTCTGCGGCATCCATTCCGGCCGTCGGTCCGCCAGCAGTTGTTGAATCGGCGATTGTCGATTGATCGTTTCCGTCATCAGATAGTTCCGTTATGCAAGATCCTGGCGTTGGTTTTCGGGATCGTAAAAGGGAGTCGTCGACACTTGCGCGTGAATCAACTGACCGGGAGCAATGCGAATCGACACCCGGGTTTCCGGCGCGGCCAGGTCGGGACGCACAAACGCCAGTGCCAGCGGTTTGCCCAGCGTCGAATGTTTCGCCATGCTGGTAATCCGCCCCACGATCTCACCGTCCTGGATGATCAGCTGGCACTCTTCGGGTAATGCTGTGTTACCATGATCGGAAAAGACCAGGCCAACCAGCTGGCGCGTCAGCGGTTTGCGGGCCGCAATCTCCAGACTCCGACCACCCACAAAAAACGGTTTTTGCTTACCGATCGCCCAGCCCGCGTTGGCCTCGAATGGATTCGTGAGCGCATCCGTGTCCTGCCCGACAATCAGGTGCCCCTTTTCCAGTCGCAACAGTCGTTGGGCTTCCACACCAAACGGTTGAATTTCATATTCCTGCCCCGCCTGCATCAGTGCTGTCCACACCTGCAGCCCCTGGCTGGCGGGGACGTGAATTTCATAGCCCAACTCACCCACAAAACCGACCCGCATCAATCGCGCCGGAACTCCCACCACGGTCCCCTCGCGGAGACCCAGATACGGAAAGGCTTCCGGCGACAGATCCACGTCGGTCAGCTTCTGCAGGACTGACCTGCTTTCCGGCCCCGCAATGTTCAGCGCCGCATACTGTCCAGTCGCATTCACCAGTGTGACATTCAGGTTCCAGATCAGCGCCCAGCGCTGCAGCTCCCGATAGAAGGCCGCCACGCCACTGCTGGTCGCGGTGACATAAAACCGCTCCGCCTCCAGCCGCGCAATCACGCCATCTTCGATGATCACCCCCGATTCGTCGCACGCCAGTCCGTAACGCAACCGCCCCGGTTCCTGTTTCTGAAAGCGACCCGTATAAATCCGCTCCAGGAATTCCGCGGCATCAGGACCACAGACCTCCAGTTTCCCCAGCGTACTCACGTCGATCATCCCCACCTGCATTCGCACCTGGGTCGCTTCAGCAAAAATACAGGCTTCCCGGTTCTTCCCGCCCACCTGGTAATACTCGGGACGCAGCCACGCCCCGGAGTGCATCATGACTGCCTGTGACCGTTCATGCCAGTCGTTCAGGGGCGTCCGTCGCTGAGGGTGAAACCGGCGGCCCGCCAGATGTTTCAAGGGGACCGGCTGATAAAAAGGCCGGGCCGTCGTCGTTCCCGTTTCGTTGATCGAAGATTCATTCAGCTTTGCCAGAATCCGCACCGCGTTCATGTTCGACAGCTTTCCCTGGCTGGGTCCCATGCCCACGGTCGTGTAGCGTTTCATCAGTTCAATATTGTCGAAGCCTTCCTGGTGTGCGTTTTTGAAATCCGCCAGATGCAGGTCTTCGTCGAGATCAACAAAGTTCTTCTTGCCGGGATGCGACACAATCGGCCAGGGATGACTGGGAGGGGAACCGGCGTGTTTCTGGGCCGCGGGCAGCGCACCGTCTGCATGTCCCAGTCCTGCTGCCGCTTCCAGACCGGCCCGCGTGCCGTCAGCCAACTGCTCAATCCAGTCATAAACGCCATTCAGACGCCCCGCTGCATACAGCCCCGCGGGAGCGTCCGCTTTTGGGATCAACTGCTCGACATCCTCGGCATAGATGAATCGGCCCCCAGCCTGGTAATAGGCACTCGCATTCGGAGACCAGCCCACACTCACAATGATGCCGTCACATTCGATCCGCACGGTTGACGCTGTCTGAGGTTGGTTTTCCTGGTCCAGCTGTGCCACCACCGCAGCCTGCACACCACATTTGTCTGCGGTCGGCTCCGCTTCATAGATCGTATGCTGGTAATGAATGGGAATCCCCAATGCCTTCACTGCATCTCCTTCGTTGCCCGTCGCCTCCTCTGCTCTCAGGTCAACGACCGCTGCCACTTCGACACCCGCCTGCTGCAGATCTGTGGCGACACGATACCCATGGCTGTTCCCCGCCAGTACAACGGCCCGCTTACAAGGCTGGACTGCGTAGAGTTGGATCAACCGCTGGGCCGCCGAACCCAGCATCACGCCCGGCAGATCATTGTTCTGAAAGACGGCCGGCTGTTCGAAGCAGCCCGCCGCAACCAGCAGCGATTTCGCACGCACTTTGGTCAGCCGTTCTGAGTCGACCAGTGCAATCCAGTAATCGCCATAACAGCCCGCGACCTGTGTCTGGAGGCGTACTTCAATGTTCTCCATTTCCGCCACCCGCTGGAGCAGTTCCGCCCGTTTCTGCAGGACCGCGGCATCACCGGTCCATTGCCAGTTGAAACTTCCCCCGGCATGCGGCTGTTCGTCGACCAGCATGACTTTCAATCCCTGCTCGGCGGCAGCAATCGCACCTGCCAGGCCCGCCGGTCCGGCACCGACCACCAGCAGATCACAAAACGCGTAGTCCTTCGGGCTGGGCGCACTGCGGTGCCGGGGATCGATTTTCCCCAGCCCAGCCGCTTTCCGCATCTGATTCTCATAAAACGGGAACAGCCACCGTGGCGTATGAAATGCCTTGTAATAAAATCCGATCGGAAAGAACCGGCTCAACCGATCCATGATCTTCAAGCGATCCCGCTTCACACCACCCACCGTGTTGACCGCCGTATAACGCGCACCGGGGCGAATCGCCAGCGTATCTCCCCGCTGATTAAATGTCGTTCCGTCGGTCACCATCACGTTGATGTCGTGATTCATCAGACTGTAAACACCCCGCGGACGGTGGTATTTGAAACTCCGCCCCAGCAGCTGCACACCATTGGCCCACAATGCACTCGAGAGCACATCGCCCGCGAATCCCTGGTACCGCGTCCCTTCAAACCAGAATTCGACCGGCGTCTGGCGATCGATCCATTCCCCTTCCCGGGGCGGCAGACGTCTACTCATTGGCGGGCCCTTCTCCATACAAATAGGTCCGCACAAACTGATCAGTCCGGTTGTCCCGCTCGGCAATAAACCACACCCCGCTGGGCACGTGGTACCACCATTCCCGCTTCACCGCCGGCTCACCACTGCGATGAAACACATAGTCGGCCCATTCCGCATCCGCCGCCCTGGCCGGATCGGGCATCGTACGCACCTCTCCCCCGAAGTGAAACTCCTGCAGGGGCCGCGGACCATTTACGGGACAGTCGATGATTTTCACAGGCTAATGTCCGACCGAAGCCGCTCCTTTCTCGCCTACCAGATCGAATTGTTCAAAACGCGACAGGTTAAACGCCCGGATCAGTTCGTGATCCTCATCGCGAGCCAGGGTTGACGCCATCGTCATGCCGCTGACCGGCGTCGCTTTGAACCCCCACGTCCCCCAGCCGGAATCGATATAAAATCCCTTGATTGGCGTCGTCCCCATGATAGGAGAAAAATCGGGCGTCATGTCGCACAGCCCCGCCCACTGCCGGAGTACCTTGGCTTCTCCCAGGCAGGGGAATAACTCCAGCATATGTCCCCCCAGTCCCTCGGCAAAGTCGAGCGTCGATCGCATCGAGATCAACTCATAAGGATCCAGCGACGCCCCCGCCACCAGTTCGCCCCGCGAAGACTGACTTACGTAAACGTGCAGACTGGCCGAAACCACAATCGCATTCAGCCAGGGCTTCACCGGTTCGGTGACCAGGGCCTGCAGCGGATGAATCACCAGCGGCGTCCTCAGCCCAACCATCCGGGTAATGTGCGTCGTCCAGCCGGCCACTGCCGAGAGCACTTTCTTTGTTTTGATGAAACCTTTGTCAGTGTGCACGCCCGCGATGGCACCGTCGCGAATCTCAATGTCGGTAACTGCAGTCTTCTGGTGAATCTCCACCCCCCGCTGACTCGCCCCCCGGGCATAACCCCAGGCGACCGCATCGTGGCGGGCAATGGCACCGGGGGGATGATACAGCGCACCATGAATCGGTGGCTGATGCCCGCCACAACTCAGATCGATTTCGGGAATCTGTTCCTTGATGAATTCCGGGCCGACCAGGCGACTGCTGATGCCCAGGTGCTGGTTGACTTCTGCCCGCCACCGCTGGGTCCGCAGCGAAGCAGGAGAGTGTGCCAGCGTGAAATGCCCCCGCTCGGAATAGAACAGGTTCAGGTTCAGATCGCGGGACAGGTCCTGAAACAGGTCGACACTGGTCTGATAGAAGCGGGCGCCTTCCGGAGTCAGATAATTTGAACGGATAATGGACGTGTTCCGCCCGGTTCCCCCTCCGCCGATGTAACCCTGCTCCAGTACTGCAACATTCGTGATGCCATGCTCTTTAGCCAGGTAATAGGCGGCTGCCAGCCCGTGTCCCCCACCCCCGATGATCACCACATCGTATTCCGGCTTGAGCGTCTCCGGCGTGTTGAACATCCGCGGCTCAGGGTACTCTTTGCTGAAAGCAAACTTCAATAATCGGTGCGGCATAGTTGGGGGCTGCGTCTGAAGGAAGGAAACTCAATCACCATGAAAGAGGCAACACGGCACGGTCAGAAAAAAGTCAGATACTCTTCAATTTCCCACTGGGTCACCTGCCGGTCATAGGTTTCCCACTCCCGGGTTTTCAGTTCGATAAACTCATCGGCAATCACGCCCAGGGCCCCTTGAACGACTGAGTCCTTTTTCAGCTCTCCAATCGCCTCCCACAGCGACTGCGGCAGAATCTTCGTACCCTGTTCCTGAATTTCGGCAGGCGTTTTCTCATACAGATTCCCCAGGTTCGGCTCGCCGGGATCGATCTGGTTTTCAATCCCATCCAGGCCCGCTGCCAGGTAAGCCGCCAGCGCCAGATACGGATTGCATCCCGCCGAAACCGTACGGTCTTCAAAATGCCCAGGCCCTGCGGTCCGAATCATCTGCGTGCGGTTGTTGTCACCATACGAAATATACGCGGGCGTCCACGTGTATCCGCTCCGGCTGGAATAGAGACCCTGGCCGAGCTGCAGCCGTTTATAGCAGTTCACGGTGGGACTCGTGACGGCACACAGCGCCGGAGCATGCTTGAGCACACCCCCGATAAAGTGATACGCCACTTCCGAACAACCCAGTTTGCGTTTGTCAGCAGGATCGATGAAAACGCAGTCCCCCGTGATCGCATCCGCGAGGTGAAAGTGGACATGCAGCCCGCTCCCCGTCCGGTCGGCAAACGGTTTGGGCATGTGCGTGGCGATGGCACCATATTTTTTCGCAATCTGCGACGTTGCCATTTTGAAAAAGGTGATCCGGTCCGCAGTGGTCAGTGCATCCTGGTAATCGAAGTTAATCTCGTACTGACCATTCCCGTCTTCATGGTCGGTCTGATACACGCCCCAGCCCAGATCATTCAACGCCGTGGTCAGCTCCTGCAGATAATCCATCGCGGGAGCCATCGAGCGGAAGTCGTAACAGGGCTTGGCCAGCGAATCCACGCCGTCCGGATCCCAGGGGGACAGGCTCCCGTCCGCGTTCTTCTTGACCAGGAAATGTTCCGGCTCCATTCCTACATTGAACACATACCCTTTCTGTTTCGCCTCGGCGAGGACCCGTTTCAGGTTGGTCCGCGGGCAATAAGGATACGATTCCCCATCCACAAACAGGTCCGCGGCAAAGCGGGCCGTGTTCTCTTTCCAGGGGAGCGGCGTGTAGGTGTCGAGATCGATCCGGGCCAGCATGTCGTGTGAATTCGGTCCCTGCCCCACACCCCAGACCGCAGCGCCCGCGAAACCGGCTCCCGAATCGATCATATCGTCGAAACCGGTATACGGCACCATTTTCACCTTGGCGGAGCCGTGAATGTCGACAAACTGAGCGAGCAGAAATTCGATCCCGGCGGTATTCATCAGACTCCGGATGGTTTCACGATCACTCATGGTGGTTCCTCATTGTCAGTAACTGCACTTGCGGTCCGCCTGGGGTTCGTTTAAACGGAACCGGATCCCGGAATCCAGCTGGTTCCAGCCAGGGGGACTTTGGCCATCGCTGCTGCTTCGACAGTCAGTGCGGCCAGATCTTCTTTCTCCAGATGATGTACGTTCGACTTGCCGCAGGCCCGTGCCAGAGTGGTCAGCTCCATGTTCAAGACCTGCAGATAATTTTTCAGACGCTTTGCCCCGATCTCCGGAATCAGCCGGGGTTCCAGTGCGGGATCCTGCGTGGTAATGCCTACCGGACACTGCCCCGTATGACAGTGATGACAATACCCGGGCGCCGTCCCCAGTTTGGCATAGTCCGCGGTGACGTCGACCTCTTCTCCGTCCGCCTGCTGATACGCATGATGGTTACAACCCAGCGCGATGAGTACACCCTGCCCGATCGAAACCGCATCCGCACCCAGGGCGAGCGCCTTGGCGACGTCGGCTCCCGTGCGAATGCCCCCCGAAATAATCAGCTGCACTTCACCCAGCACGTTCATATCGCTGAGCGCTTCTACCGCCAGGGGCAACGCGGCCAGGGTCGGAATGCCCGTATGTTCGATGAAGACCTGCTGCGTCGCGGCAGTCCCTCCCTGCATCCCGTCAATCACCACGACATCCGCGCCCGCTTTGACCGCCAGCTTAACGTCCTCCCGCACGCGCGTCGCGCCCATCTTGACGTACACGGGAATCTTCCAGTCGGTGATCTCCCGCAGTTCTTCGATTTTGATTTTCAGATCATCGGGACCCGTCCAGTCCGGATGCCGACAGGCCGACCGCTGGTCAATCCCTTCGGGCAGCGTCCGCATCTGTGCCACGCGGGGCGAAACTTTCTGCCCCAGCAGCATTCCGCCGCCCCCGGGTTTCGCGCCCTGGCCAAGCACCATCTCAATCGCATCCGCTTTCCGCAGGTCGTGGGGATTAAACCCGTAACGAGAAGGCAGACACTGATAGACCAGCGTCTTGGACGATTCCCGCTCTTCCGGCGTCATTCCGCCGTCGCCCGTTGTCGTGGATGTTCCCATCTGCGTCGCCGCCTGACCCAGGGCTTCCTTCACATTCGCAGAGAGCGAGCCAAAGCTCATCCCGGCAATCGTGATCGGAATCTCCAGCTCGATCGGCTGTTTCGCATACCGCGTGCCCAGCACCGTTTTCGATTCGCATTTCTCACGGTAGCCTTCCAGCGGATACCGCGAGGCGGACGCGGAGAGGAAAATCAGATCGTCGAAGCTGGGCACACGTCGTTTCGCACCCATGCCGCGGATCTCGTACAGCCCGTACTCAGCGGCCTGCCGGATGTAAGAGAGGGAATGCTCGTTGAAACTGGCACTCTCTTCGCGTTGAATCGACTTGTCCGAACTCACACTTGCTCTCCGCTGCTGATTTCGTTGCAGTACGTGGTTTAATATTCCTGATGGGCGTCCGCATTCCAGTGATACAGACTGCGGGCTGAACTGACCCGTTTAAATTCGCGGGCGTCATAATTCATCTCCGCCCGGGACAGCAGATCCGTCACCTTTTCAAAATCGTCTGCCTGCATCTCTTCTTCCTGGGCATCGGCGCCAAAACTGTGAATGGAACCACGGACGTAGATCGTCGCTTCATACAGCGAATCGCCCAGGTTCGGACCGGCGTCGCCACAGACCACCAGCGTCCCCGCCTGTGCCATGAAGGCAGAGAAGTGACCCACACTCCCCCCGACCACAATCTCGGTCCCTTTGAGCGAAATGCCGCAGCGGGAAGAGGCGTCCCCTTCAATTACTAAAAGGCCGCCATGTCCCGAAGCACCCGCACATTCGGACGCATGTCCTTTCACGCGGACCACGCCCGACATCATGTTTTCCGCCACACTCCAGCCAACGTTTCCGTGAATGGTCACCCGGGCCTGCTGATTCATCCCCGCGATGAAATATCCCGCGTGCCCCAGGATATCGACATTCACCTTCGTATCCAGGCCGGCAGCAATGCTGTGCAGACCGTCGGGGTTCAGGATCTCCACCCCCGCGGGGCGTTCTTCCAGCAGTTCCCCGTGCAGGTACTCGTTGACCTGGCGGACACTCAAGTCGGTTAAATCAAGCTGTTTCAGACTGACCATGAATAAATCTGTTCCGGAGCCGGCTCATACACGTGAGCATGTTTGATATCGGGCAGGTGTGCCAGGGAACGAAATTCCGAACTGACGGCGACATAATCGTCCGTCTCCGCCACCACCGCGGGCTTGCAGGCAAAGGCATCCCGCACGAGCACCATCTTGTCAGCGGTTGCCATCAGGAAGGTGTAAAAGCCGTCCAGTTCCGCCTGGGCGACTTCGATGGCGGTCTCCAGCGTATCCCCTTCCCGCATCCGCCATTCCAGAAAACGACAGCCGGCTTCTGTATCGTTATCCGTTTCAAAAGCAATTCCCAGGCTCTCGAGCTTCCGCCGCACACTGTAAGGGTTCGACAGCGAGCCGTTATGCACCAGGCAGAAATCCTCGCCGGCCGTAAAGGGATGTGCGTGAGCCGGGGAGACCGCCGATTCGGTCGCCATCCGCGTATGCCCCACGGCGTGCGTGCCCACCATTTCGCTGAAGTGGAACCGCCGGGCAATCTCTTCGGGATGCCCTTCGTCTTTATAGATTTCAATTGCGTGCCCCGCCGAAAGCAGATGCACTTCAGGACAGGTCCGGCCCAGCCAGGCTTTGAACGGCCCCGCTTCCAGATCGGTCAACAGGGCGGCATGGTTCTCCACGGCTTCCACGGTCGCGGTACAGTTGTTGTCCGCCTGATATTGAGTATTGAGTGCCTGCCAGTCAAACGCCCGGTCGCCGGCATACAGGGCAAAACGTCGGGAGGCAGCGGGGAGTGGACTGCGAAACAGAGCCAGGCCTGCGGAGTCGGGTCCGCGGGTCGCCATGCATTCCAGCATGGGAGTGACGAGTTGTCCCAGGCGTGCGCGATCTGCTTCACTCCTGGCCAAAAAACCGACGATGCCACACACGGATAGCAGCTCCGTTAAGACCACATTTCATGCGAGCGAAGCACAAAATGCCTGATAGTAACCAGTCAGATTTTTACACCCCGAAGATACCAAACCCGCCCCCCGGAACCAACTGAACCAGTCGAGTTTTGTGATAATTTTGGTGGGAGGTGGATTGGATGGGAAATGGACTTGTTCTGGTATGCCTAAAGAGTTCAACTATACAGTAGCTAGAGTATGGCAACACTTCCCGGACTAAATTTAATATGGCACGCAACTGGACTCGAGACGAACTGATTCTGGCAATGAGCCTGTATTGCCGCTTGCCGTTTGGGAAGTATGACAAAGGAAATGCAGAGGTCATTCAACTTTCTGAATGTATTAATCGCACACCTTCGAGTGTTGCTATGAAACTTAGCAATTTGGCATCTCTTGACCCATTTCATCAGGAACGGGGTGTCAGAGGACTTGCAAACGCCTCTAAATCAGATCGAGCCATCTGGCAAGAATTCCACGCTGATTGGGAAGCTCTGGCAGATGAGAGTGTGCGTCTCGAATCGGAATATGAGCTTCTACCGAACCTCGAAATTATCGAGGAACCACTACAATTTGAGGGCGCAACGGAATCAACCCGTGTTACGAAAGTAAGACGCGCCCAACGTTTTTTCCGTTCGACAGTTTTAGCCTCTTACGAAGAACGATGTTGTATCACTAAAATACAAAATAAAGAACTACTCATTGCGAGTCATATTATTCCCTGGAGCGAGGATGCCACGAAGCGGGCAGATCCCCACAATGGTCTCTGTCTGAATGCGCTCCACGATAAAGCTTTCGATCGCGGACTCATTACATTGGATGAAGAGTACCGCCTGGTCCACTCTCAACAGTTACGCGATGCCTACACGGTCGAAGCCATGAACCGGTTCTTCAGACCGTATGAGGGAGAGCCGATCCATTTTCCCTGGCGATTCCTTCCGGACAGGGAGTGCTTGGAAAGACACCGCAATCAAATCTTTGTTGCATAAGCCTGCCTTCTGCATCATGATAAGGTGTGTTGCACCAATCAGAATATTTGTCATCAGAAAGCCCACCCATGACCCCGCCCCTCAACCGTCGTGATTTCCTCCACACCTCTCTCTGTTCTCTCGCTGCGGCCTCTGCTGCGGCCTCTGCTGCGGGAACGGCTTCGGGGCAGGCTGCAGAATCGAAGCCGCTGATCGGCTCCATTTCGAAAGAAACGCTCTTTCGCAATCGTGATGGGTCCGGCGTCACCTGGTTTCATCCGCGGGGGTGTATGATTCCCGGTGTCGAGGGGAACGCGACGTTTCTGTTGAACCTGCAGGAGATTGGCGGCTCGGACTACTTCGGGCAGGTGCACTGGACCGAATCGACGGACCGGGGCCAGACCTGGAAACAGCTGGAACCCATTGCCGCTCTCGGCCGGGATCCTGTCAAGGAACATCCGGGCCTCAAGGCGGGCGTCTGTGATGTGACGCCGCAATATCATCCGCAGACCGGAACCGTCCTCGCCCTGGGACACGTCGTCTTCTATCGCGGTCCCCGCTTTGCCCGCGGCGATCAACTGGCTCGCTACCCCGTCTACGTCACGCGGGACAAGGACGGCCAGTGGTCACAGCGCAAGATCCTGCAGTGGGACGATCCCCGCGGTGGGGAGATCTATACCAACAACTGCGGACAGCGGCTCGTCATGCCCGACGGCGATATTCTGATGTCCTTCACCTTCGGCGCGGGCAAACAGCCCCGCATGGTCGCCGGCGTGCGTTGTGCCTTCAATGGTTCGACACTCAAGATTCGCGAAGTCGGCCCGCCCCTGGAGAACAAAGTGGGCCGGGGTCTGCTCGAACCGTCCATCGCCCGTTTTGGGGATCAGTACTTCATGACAATTCGCGCCGAAGACGGGCACGGCTACGTCGCGGTCAGCCCGGACGGCTTGAATTACCAGCGGAAGACCGCCTGGGCCTATGACGACGGCACACCAATCGGCATGTCCACCACACAACAGCACTGGCTCACTCACTCCGACGGACTGTTCCTGGTTTACACCCGCAAGGATGACACAAACAAAAACGTCATCCGCTGGCGCTCCCCACTCTGGGTGGCCCAGGTCGATCCGGACAAGCTCTGCCTGATCCGCGATACCGAACGCGTGGTCCTGCCGCTGGTCGGGGACGGCGTGAACGATCCCAACAAAGTCGCATTGATGGGCAACTTCGATGTCACCAACGTCAGCCCGAACGAATCGTGTGTCACCGTCGGCGAATGGCTGCCGCGCGGCGGTGCGAAAGGTGATCTGCTCCTCGGCCGGATCAAATGGAATCAACCCAACCGCAGTGTGCCGGACTTCGTCAGTTAAGACTGACCTGCCGCGGAATCCACCGCAAATAGAGATAGTCGCGTTTTTCCAGTGCCTGAAAGAGCAGCGATTCCAGTTCATCCGAAATCCCGGCTTCTTTGGCGAGTTCCACCATTTCATGGAACACAAAAATGTCGTTGGGCCCCTGTTCTCCATCCAGTTCAAAACGATCAATGAGAATCTTCAGATCCTCCCGGCTGATCGTTCCCAGATAAGTTGCGATTCCGGCGTCGTAGAGATCGAAAATTTCGTCATCGAAGTCATCGAGTCTTTCCGGCGGCAAGGTATCGAAAATGCCGGGATGTTCTTTTTTGTTTGCCTCATACAATTCTGCTTCTTTGAGCAGAAATCGTTTTCTGGCTCTTCCCTCAGAAATATAACTGATCATCGCGGCTGGAAGTGCAAAAATAACACACAGAGCCGAAATCTCAGAATTCCAGATCACCCCCAGGAGACAACTGGAGATAAAAACAAGTATCGCAAGTTCTGCGACTAAGGTTGTTTCTCCTCCTGATGTCCACTTCAACGGCTGATAAAACCCCCAGATTCGTCCCAGGATCATATTCACGAGGAACAAAACTACAAAGGCGATCAGGAGAATGGTTAACAGGAGCTTCATGGGAACGGTCTCTTGAAAAATGAAAGACGCAAAACAACATCATGGATTCAACCATTTGAAGGTCATCATTGATAAGAGAACGTAGCAAAGCCGGTGTCGGATTGAAAATTCAACCCGATTTCGTGATCTGCTGATTAAATTGAGCCATATGCAAATCAATCAGGTTTCAATTCTACCCGCCAGACGAGTCGTTGACGTTGATCAGCCGTTTCGCGATTGAACAGATCGAGTGCCTCTTTTCCCGTGCGGGCGATGGGAACTCCTTTAACTGACGGCCCATCGGCAATAAGAATGCGGGGAACTGTCAGCTTCTCTTTGACTGAGTCATCAATGCGAAGCTCTGCTGCAGACTCTGTCTTATCCTGCTGATCGTTACTGTACTGCAGTTGCAGATTGTGTTGACCTGCGGACAGGTCCCGTGCGAAATACTCTGTCTCGACCGGCTTGTTTCCCGATTCGTCTACAGCGAACAGTCGCACGCGGGCGGTCTTTCCTTCCGGGACCACACAACTCCATGCATGCCAGTTTTCATAATCGCGACGGCCGCCCGCCACGATCAGTTCCCCCGGTTCGACCTTAAGCGGAGTAAACTGATGCGATTCCCCGGGAATGACCTGGTAGAGCGGTTCTCCTTCGACGCTTTCCTCGACCGGGCCGATAAACTGCTGGCGGGCACTGTCCCAGTACACTTTACGTGGTGCCAGGGTTCCGTTAGGCAGGACGCCGCAGACTTTAAAATCCAGATTTCGACCATTGAAGTGAAAACCCAGAAAACCAAACTCTGCCAGGGGCTGGGAAGGTCCTGGTTTGCCGTTCCAACTGGTGGAGTTGGCATAGTTGTGAATCGTCAGAGCTGGCTGTGCTTCCCGACCGACCTGGTACCACCGCTGGATGTATTTAAACGGTCCATGCGGTTCGAATGCGGAGGTCTCGTAGAAGTAATCATCCGTCCCACCCATGTTGACCAGCATCAGATTGGAATAACTGCCGCTGGAAGAAGCCCAGCCGCCCAGCATGCGGATCAGTGAGCCCTCCGCATCGAAGATAAACGCGGCCCGGGGCGGAAAACGGAGCTCGGGTTTGAGTTCCCAGGTCGCACCTTTGGGACGAACGGCACAGAGAATAATGGTGCGTTCACCCTGCTCAGTGGCAATCGTGGCGATCGAGGATCGTTCAGACTTTCTGGAACTGTTCTTTCCAGTCAGGTTCCAGTCGCTCGTAAATTGAAGTGGTGTCGCGTCATCGAACTTGTTCATTTTCAGCAATGCATTGAGAACGACCATCGAGGGCTGTTTCTGTAGTTTTTGGAGAAGAATTTTCGGTAAATTACTCAAAAGTGCTTCTGGTTTTTCGTAGGTGACGGCAACATCAAAGAACTGGTATTTCTCTCTGGGTTCTTCTTTGGAAATGGTCAGCACGACGACCCGCCCATCAGCCTGGCGGGGAATGATCAGCCTCTTGCGTTGGACATAAGCGTCGCGTAATGTACTTTCCACATTCATACGTCCCTTGACTGTAATCCGCAGACGGGAAACGGCCTCCCCGTTGACTTCCAAGGGCAGCGTCAGACGGACGATGCCGTCATCGCCCGATTTCTCTGTGGCCACAGGTCCAAACCGCTGTGATGCCCAGAGCTGCCAGTCCTCAGGCGCATTTGCAAAAGCGATCTCGCTCACGGTGACAGTGATCCCGGGAACCGGCTCAGCCTGACGATCCACGACCAGAATTTCCCGTGACGAGACCGGCACATATTTTTCCATGGTAATGGTTCGTCGCAATGTCTTGCCGCCTGCCAGGTCGATCAATGCATATTGCCTCGGTCCATCTTCAAAAGAGTTCGGGTATATGGGCATCTGATACCCGTCTGCAGAAACCTTGTATGATTCACGATCATCAGCGGGCAGGTTCCGGACCCGGGCGATCCCCTGCTTGTCGGATTTGACCCGCAGAAATGTGTCCTGTGCCCATTGATAACGTTGTTTGATTTCGTCTTTGTCAGGATGATCAATACGATTCTCGATCGTCAAAGATTCTGTCGCGGGTATGAACAGCTCACCTCCCAAGAATAAACCGTTGGGATTGAATTTGACCTCTGCCCCTTCAATCGGCTGTCCGATCGGGTCGACGACTTTGACGTCCAGTGACGTGGTTGGCGTGCAGGGGAGTTCCACCTCAGTTTTGTAGAGTCCCGGTGTGAGCGGGAACAGGTGCGGCCAGAACGCATCATGTCGACGAATGGCATTCTCGAGGATCGACTCTGGACCGGCGTCGTGCGCTTTCAGGTAGTCTTTTAGAGCCTGTACGGTTGGTCGAGTCGACTGATAACCGTCGACCAGCGCAAACAGCTGGACTTGTCCGCCCGTCGGTAGAGAGTCGAATTCAAACGTGCCGTCTTCTTTGACGGTCGCCGTCTGCTGCCAGGTCCAGCCACCGCCGATTTTATGATCTTGGCCTTCATTGATATAAAGTTCCACACAGCCATGTTTGATCGGCCGGGGTACCGGGTCGTCCAGGCGTCCCTCCAGTCGGATGCCCGGTTCCAGGATTGCCAGAATCGTGCCGTCGTCTTCAACACGCTCCGGGTTTGTGACATCAATCAGGTGGCTGAACAGGACGGGCCCCTCTCCGTTGTCGTCTACCACCCGCATCCAGCGGCGGTCCAGTTCGACGACGGGCGAGGTAAAATAACCGAGTCGCTGTTTGTCCTGTTTGAATTCGCGCCCCAGAATGTGTGAGTCTTCCAGCAGGGGATACGCATCGGGCAGTCGGTTGCCTTTGGCATCGACGGCCTTCACGCGAATGATCCGCCCCGGCTTCAGGATCAGTTTTGGATTGCCGCTAAGGGAGTACTGCGTTCCCGCCGTTGCGTAGCCTTCCGCTTCGGCAGAAATCTGTGCCCGGGCGGCCCCGTCGGGGACCTGGATGGTGACCTCACCCTTCTTATTCGTCACGGGAGGGTTGATCGTGATTTTGCCCAGCATGTCCCCCTCATTATCTTCCCACCAGCCGACGCGGACCTTGGCGCCCGCGATGGGTTTGTCTTTTTCGTTGACGACCGTCACAATTTTCGGTGTCGTCTGCTTCAGATTGATATCGGGCTTGCCTGGCTTCCTGACCTTGGGGGCGGCGGGTTGCTTCTGTTCTGCTTTGGGTTTTTCTGAGTCATCGTTTGCTTCAGATTGTTTTTCCTTTTCGGGGGGATCCGCTTTCTGGGCGATGACCTGCGGACTGAATTGCACCGTCGCCAGACTGACAGCGGAGATCAGTGCGAACAGCACAAACGCATAACTCCGTGAAATGTGCAGCCGATCTACGATCGATGGTTTCTCCAGCCATTTCAGCCGACGGAGCATCTGTGAACGATCTGCCATCGCGAGGGCGGTCAGGCGAGCCTCGGCTCCCTGTCGGCGGAGCGTCCATTGTGCCAGCAGGCGGCGGTAATCGCTCAGACTGTCGAACGCATTGGCGGCCTGGGCATCTGACAGATGTTCGCAGGCCAGCCGATGTCGGGCCGGCAGTCTCCAGACCAGCGGATGAAACCAGTAGAGTGCCACTGCCAACTGTGTGATCAGATTCCAGAACACATCCCGGCCGGCCACGTGCGACAGCTCATGCAACAGGATCGCCCGCTGTTCCGCTTCCGGCAGAGATTCATACCAGTCGCGGGGCAGATAAATGATCGGGTAGAAGACGCCCGCGGTACAGGCCCCTTCAATGTCACTTGAGAAACGAACCTGGGGGGACTGTTTCAGTTGCGCTCGATCCACCAGGGACTCGCATTGTTGTTGAACGGTTTCCGAAGCAGATTCGGATCGTGTCCGCAGTCTGGCCGCCCGCTGCAGTTGCCATGCCAGTCTGAACAGCAGAATCACAGTTCCCGTGCTCCAGGCGATCCAGAGCCACTCGGTCAGAGAAATGGATGGTACAGAGGCCGCTGGCTGGGGAGAAACTGTCGCGGGAGAGGAAACCGCTTCAATCTCGGCAGGTTTTGGTGCTGACAGAGCTGTTTCCGGTTGAGCTGAGACCGGTGCCGCCGCAATTTCTGGCTCAGATTCAGATGGATTTTTAATGCTGTGTCCCGGTGCTGCCGAGTCTCTGGTTGCGACGGGAGAATTCAGATCTATCTCTGGCATGGGGGCAATGTCTGGAGTGGCTTGGGAAGCTTTGGCTGGTACAGGTTTGACGTTGGGGGTCGTCGTTGAAACTTCAGACGGGGGCAAAATCGCCACTGCCAGTGGGGGCAGAGTGAGGCAGATCAGCGGAAACAGCAGACAGGCAACAGACAGGAACCGGGCCAACAACACCGACCAGCGCGGATTTCGCGCGGAAAGGAAAAAGAGAACCAGCCAGCCTGTGGCCAGCAGAAGACTCAACCGGAGGAGAATGTCGAGTAGTAGATCGGTAGTCATCATCTCAGATCCTTTCAGATTCGGAATCTGTCGTCTGTTGCAGTATAACAGATCGTCGCTCACTTTTCCTGGCGAGCGATTTTCTTAAGTTGTTTATGGCTTCAGTTCCAACCGCCAGATGAGCCGCTTCTGGTTCTGGACTGTTTCGCGATTGAACAGATCGAGTGCCCCTTTTCCCGTGCGGACAATCGAAGTACCTGCGACAGAGGGAACATTCTTGAAACTCACACGGGGGACCGTGAATTCTTTTTTCTTCTGTTCGTCGATAGAGACTTCCATGTCCGTACGGTCCTCCCAGTGGTTGGAGCGGAACTGGAATCTCAGATTATGAGTTCCTGCAGACAGATTCTGCGTAAGAATTTCGGATTCAAGCGGTTCCGCTTTGGATTCATCAACCGAGAACAGTCGCAGTCGGGCCGTCTTTCCCTGAGGCACAACGCATTCCCACTGATGTGAGTTGTGATAAAAATGTCGGCCGCCGGCCACGATCAGTTCCCCCGGTTCCACGTCGAGTGGGAGAAACTGGTGTGAATTCTGAAGATCCACCCTGTAGAGTGGTTTGCCTTTGACACTTTGCTCAGGTGGACCGATAAACTGATTGCGGGCTGTATCCCAGAACAGTTTCCGTGGTGCCATTGCTCCGTTTGGTAACTGGCCACACTGGTAAAAATCCAGTTGCTGTCCTTCGAAATGGAATTTCAGCCAGCCAAATTCGGCCTCAGGATGCGAGGGGTATTGTGTGCCATCCCAGCGGGTGGCATTCGCATAGTTCTGAACGGTCAGTGCCGGCTTCTCTTCATGACCGAGTTGATACCAGTGTTGGATCAAGTCGAAGGGGGCATGCGGTTCCTGTGCTGTGGTGACGATAAAATACTCTCGAGTCCCGCCCAGGTTGATCAGCTTTAATTGATTATAATCTCCGCTGGAAGAGGCCCAGCCACCGATCATACGAACCAGTGAACCGTTGGCTGGATCGAATATGAACGCGGCAACCGGTGGCTCACGAAAAGACGCGTTGAGAGGTTGATCAGCTTTACGAGGACGTACATTGCACAGCACGACTACACGATCTCCTGTGTCAGTAGACACACGGTAAATCGCAGGCCGCGGCGTTTCCATTCTTCTGGACGGATCCTGACTGTTCGCAGAACCAGTGCTGGAACGAAGGTGAAATTCTTCATGTTTTTTACGATTCAGATATTCTTCCCAGTCCATACCCATGGGAGGAATGAACAGATCGACCTGCTCACGTTTGTATTGCTTTTCAAACTCCGACCAGGGCATCTGGTAGCGCACCTCGAGGGGAGTGACAGCGTTGAAGCGGGACAGTCTTAACAGACGATTGAAGATAAACAGCGACGGATTTTTCTGGAACTGTTTCAGCAGCTTCTCAGCTGACGGGCTGACGACATCATCTGGATGCAGATACGCGGCTTTGATTTCCTGTGGGAGGGGCTGATCAGCGAGAAGCTGATCCGGAATGGTCAAAACGGCTGCACGATCATCCGCCAGGCGGGGGATGACCAGGTTCGCCCGAAAATTGACTGGCTGACCTGACTGTCGTCTCTGGAGTTGAATTGTGATTCGGAGCCGGGAGACTCCCTGGTAATTGATCAGCGTGGGCAAACGTGAAGTGACTTTTCCCTCTTTGTTTGACGTTTCAGAAACAACAGGTCCGAATCGTTGGGTTGACCAGACTTGCCAGTTGTCTGGAGCGTTCCGGAAGGTGATCTCGCTGACTGTCACCTGGGCATTCGGAACGGGATTTCCAAACTGGTCCATGATCATGAGGTCGCGAAATGCCAGGCGTTGATTCCTGACCATGGTGACTGTCCGTTGCAGGGTTTTACCTGGTTCCAGATCGATGACAGCATAGTGGCCGGGAAATGGCGTAGAAAGAGAGGGATACGGAGGCATGAAATATCCAGGTGCTCTTACAACATATTTCTGTTCTCCCCGAGACGGGAGATTCCTGATATGCGCAATACCAGCCTGATCTGTGGGCACATTAATAAAGCTGGCATTAATCCAGTCCTGAAGCAGCCGGATTTCTTTCACACTTTTCTGACGGACCAGTTGGGAGCGGGACAGGAGTTCGTTTCCAGGGGCAAACCTCGAACCCCCTACAAACAATCCCAGTGGAGCGCATTTGGCATGGGCATTTGTCAGCGGACGTCCCGCTGGATCCAGCACGGTCAGATCAAACGCAGAAGTACGACTGCAGGGCAGGTTTACTTTCAGTTCTGACTGATCCAATGGAAGCGGGAACGCGTGGGGCCGGAATGTGTCATGTTGTTCCAGTGCCTCTTCCACCAGTTTCGGATCGGACATGATCCTGGGAGGAAACATGGCCCGGAATTCCTCATCGGTCGGTTGTGCGGACTGATATCCATCCACGAGGGAGTACAGTTGCGCGTAGCCCCCGGCCGGCAGCGATTCAAACACAAACGTCCCATCCTCCCGGACCAGTGTCGTATCCTGCCAGACCCAGCCACCTCCAATCTGATGCGCGGCTCCTTCATTGATGTAGAGCTCCACGCAACCGTGCTTGATCGGGCGGGGAACGGAATCGTCCAGGCGGCCCTCCAGTCGAATGCCCGGCTTCAGGCGCGCGACGATGGTACCGTCAGCTTCGACCTCTTCCGGATGGGTGACATCAATCAACGGGCTGAATAGAATCGGTCCAGGTTGACTGCCATCCACCACCCGCATCCAGCGACGATCCGGGTTGACGACAGGCGATTGAAAGTAGCCTGGACGACCGGAAACCCGTCTGATTTCGCGACCAAACAAATTAGAACCTTCCAGCAGGGCATAAGCGTCGGAAAGTGGTTTTCCCTCAGCGTCAATCGCTTTGACGTGAATGATTCGTCCCGGTTTCAATATGATTACCAGCGGATCATTCAGGGAATATGCCTTTTGTAGTGAATCGAAACCTTTTGCTTCCACGCTGAGTCGAACTCGTGTGGCACCGGTGGGAACCTCGATCTTGACGGAGCCTTTCTGATTGCTCACCAGCGGATCCAGTGCTGTGACCGATTCTCTTCTCCCGATCTTGTCCTCCCACCAGACGATACGGACATTTGCTGCAGAGACCGGCTGTTGTTTGTCGTTCACGATCCGGATGGTGTGCGGAACCATGTTAGAGAAATCCAGATCAGCCTTGTTCTCTGTTGATTTCGCCCGCTGGTTGTTCTGATCCTCTGTTTGAGAAGAAACTGGCTGACTTTCTTCAGGGTTCGTCTCGACTTCAGACTGAGCAGCCCGCGGCAGCAGGACGACTGTTCCTGCTCCTGACAGAAGACAGATCAGGCTTCCCACAAACAGGCTTCGCGGAACTCGACCGAGGATATGGGTTCGGTGCGGTCTTTCCAGCCACTTCAGGCGACGGAGCATCTGCGAACGGTCCGCCATCGCCAGGGTGGCCAGACGGGATTCCGCTCCCTGCCGACGGAGCGTCCATTGTGCGAGCAGGCGGCGGTAATCGCTCAGACTGTTGATGAGACCTGCAGCTTGTGCATCGGAGAGATGTTCACAGGCGAGACGATGCCGGGCCGGGAGCCTCCAGGTCAGTGGGTGGAACCACCAGACGATAGCAGACAGGCGTGCCAGTAGATCCCAGAGGACATCCCGGCCGGCAACGTGCGCCAATTCGTGGATCAGGATCGCCCGCTGTTCTGTTTCCTGCAGTGTGGAATACCAGTCACCGGGCAGATAAATGACCGGGCGAAAAATCCCTGCGGTACAAGGCCCCTCAATTTCAGCAGAAAACCGGACCTGTGGCCTCTGTTTCAGCTGCAGGCGTTCCGCCAGGAATTGACACTGTTGCTGAACGGTCTCGGATACAGTTTGGGAGTTTATCCATAGACCGGAGGCTCTTCTCAGTTGCCAGATCAGTCTGAACAGCAGGACCGCGACACCCGCGCTCCAGGCAATCCAGATAACACTGAGTAAGGAAATAGTGGGACTGGTGGTTACAGATTCCTCTGTTAATGCAACAGGTGTCGCTTCGACTCTCGTTACGACTGGAGTCTGATCGATCGGATCGATTTCTGCCAATGGTGAAGCTCGAAAAGGAGCCCTGTCTGACTCTGTCTCAAGTTCTACCTCACCTTGAGAAGGCTTCAGTGGCTCAGCAGCTGCTGTCATCTGAGAAGAAAATTCAAGGTCAGTTGCTCTATTCGGAGTGGGGAGTGGATCTGTTTCCGCCAAGACTGTTACCGCTGGTTCTGAAAGGGGGAGCCTCGACTGGTCTTCCTCAGGTGCCAGAACTTCAAGTCTGATCTGAGGCAGAGTGACACAGATCAGGGGGAACAGCAGACAACCGAGAGCCAGACAGCGGGTTAACAGGACGGACCAGCGTGGGTTCTGCGTGGAAAGCGCGAACAGGATCAGCCAGCCCAAAGCCAGTAATAGACTGATGCGGATCAGGATGTCGCGTAACAGTTCAGCATGTTCCATGTCAGATCCTTTGTGAAGGAAATCCGGAATAGGTACAGGGGGAGCGCGGAACGCTCACTTTTCGCCGCGGGCAATTTTCTTAAGCTGTTTGAGTTCTTCGGGACTCAGACGTTCCTTCTCGGCCAGTTCCATCAGGAGTTGTCCCGTCGAACCGCCGGTGAAGACGTCTGCCAGTCGTCGCACCATCTGTCGCAGGTGCGTTTCCCGCTTCAATTTCGGCGAGTAAAGATAAGCCCGACCTTCCCGCTTGCGTGTCAGCATGCCTCGCTCGACCATGCCCACCAGCACGCTGCGCAGAGTGCCGTTATCGATTTCCCAGCCGAACGTATCTTGAATCTCTCCCGGCTTTTGAGGCGATTTGTTCCACAACAGACGCAGGACTTCCAGTTCATTCTGATTGGGTTGCTCCATCACAGTCTCTCCCGAAAAGCAGCTTCGAAATGTTTTCTCGAAGTGTGATTGTTTCACAGTACAAGTGGGAGTGCAAGAGGAATCTGTGAAAAGCTCACACATATGAGGTGGTTGAACAGGGGGAACCTGAGCTGGAGACGGGGGTTACTGATTTTTCAACTGCAGCAGCAGACGGGGATCGTCGGTATAAATACGTTCGACGCCCTGCTTGAGCAGTTGTTTCATCAATGTGGGATCGTTGACGGTCCAGGCGCCCGGTTCGAGACCAGCGGCTTTGATCTGCTGGACCTTTTCAGGAGTAATCCCTTTGAAATGCAGTACCAGTCCTTCGAAGCCGCGCTCTTTGGCGATCTTGATGTCGGCTTCGATGTCAGTTTCAGCGCCACGGTCCCAGAAGACGGGGATCTTGGGCGCCAGCTGTTTGACCTGCGACATATAGTTCAGGTTCCCATCATTGAAACCGGCCCAGGGTTCCATCTGCAGCCGCTTGACCAGCGCGACGGCTTCTTTGACACAGTCCGCTTTGGGCTGGATCGAAACGCGGGTCTTATGTTGCTGCTTGACCAGCTGAAGCACCTCTTCCAGCAACGGCATCCGTAGGGGTGGACACTCTGTTTTGGTCAGCTGCTTTCTCTGGCGGAAGTCGGTGGCGACATCAATCGTTTTCAGTTCTGCATATGTGGACTCAGCGACATCCAGATTCTTATCTCCCACCCGCCTGGTCGTTTTATCATGCGTGACCACCAGCTTTCCATCCTTTGTGAGAAAGATATCGAGTTCGAGCCAGTCCGCACCCGCTGCGATACCGCTCTTGAAAGCAGGCAGGGTGTTCTCAGGATTGACGGCGGAATTACCCCGATGGGCAGTCACGCCGTTCTGCAGGAAAGCGTGCTCCTCGGCAGGAAGCAGCGTGGTCATAGTGAGAGCAAGCAGGAATGCAGATACAAATTTCATCAGTCGAGACTCCAGAAAGAAAACCAGAGCCCATGCTATCGGTCCTGAGTGAAGATCTCAAGAAGGGCGGATGAAATTCGGTCACCCGGTCAGGCGATGATGTCGTGCACGACGTTTGTTTCGAACTGATGAGTCAGGCGTTCGCCCAGACCGTTGCGTTCGTAGACCAGTTTTTCGTGGTCCATACCCAGCAGCTGCAGAATCGTCGCGTGCCAGTCCTGAATGCTGACGCGGTTTTCCACCGAGGCATAGCCGACTTCATCCGTATTGCCGTAGACCAGCCCTCGCTTCACTCCTCCGCCCGCCATCCAGGCGGAGAAACCATAGGGGCCATGATCGCGACCCGCGGTATTCATTTTCGCCTTGGAGGTGATCTGCGCGGTGGGCAGGCGGCCGAATTCACCACCCCAGAGAACGAGTGTCGAATCGAGCAGGCCCCGCTGGCGGAGGTCTTTGAGCAGGCCCGCGATGGGCAGGTCAGTCTGACCGCAGGCGGTACGCAGTGACTTATTGATGTTCGAATGATTGTCCCAGATCTGGCCCCGGGTGTAGAGCTGGATAAACCGGACTCCTTTCTCAACCAGCCGGCGGGCGAGCAGGCAACGTCGACCGAAACTTTCGGTCTCTTTCTCATCGATGCCATACATCGACAGGGTTTCCTGCGTCTCCTGTGACAGGTCCAGAGTCTCGGTTGCTTCCAGCTGCATATTGGCAGCCATCTCGTAATTCTGGATACGGGCTTCCAGTTCCTGCTGGCCGGGACGCTGTTTCTGGTGCATGCGGTCGAGCTGTTTGAGCAGTTGCTGCTTGGTGCGGCTGACCTGCTCGGCGTGAGAATAGTCGGGAACCAGATTCAGCAGCGGGGATCCGGTCGCTTTCATCCGCGTTCCCTGGTACAGAGGCGAAAGATAGCCGGACATCCAGTTGTCGACGTTATTTGTGGGCAGGCGATTACTGGGATCGGCGAGCACCACGTAGGCGGGCAGGTTCTGGTTTTCATTCCCCAGACCATAGGTGATCCAGGAACCGAAGACCGGATGGCCGGGAAAGGTCTGACCGGACTGCATTTTATAAATCGCAGGCTCATGGTTGGGATGCACATTATACATCGAGCGGATGATCGTCATCTGATCGACTTCCTGCGCAATGTGAGGCAGGGCATCGGAGACCCAGGCACCGGATTTTCCGTGTTGCTTGAATTCGAACGGGCTCTGCATCAGTTTACCGGTCCGGTCGGTTTCAAAGACCGCGTTGCCGGTCAGTTCGCGCGGTGCAGTCTCCCCATGATATTTTTTCAAGGCGGGTTTCGGGTCGAACAGGTCGACCTGGCTGGGACCACCCTGCATGCAGAGATGAATCACCGAGGTGGCTCGCGGAGTGAAATGCGGGCGTCTTGCTTTGAGATTATCGGGCAGATTCCGCGGGCGATGTGTCTCTGAGCCGAGTACCTGTTGCGCCAGCAGAGAGCTCAGCGAGACACCACACAGGCCGTCGGTCATGCGATCGAAGAAGCGTCGGCGGGAAATTTCGGTCAGCAGTTCATTCTGTAACAGGGGTACGGTCATGTCTTCTCAGTCGATATAAAGAAATTCGGCGGAGTTGAGCAGTACGTGGCAATATTCGGCAAAGCCGTCTGCAGCATCAGACTCCTTCCCGGAGTCGGTTTCCGCAGGGAGATTCAGCAAGTTCAGGGATTTCAACGCCAGCTCCAGTTCCTCGGTAGAGGGAGGTCGCTGGAAGGCGATTCGATAAGCCGCTTTGATCTGCGCTGCACGATCGTCCCCCGCCTCCTGACGTACCCGGTTGGCGAAGTAAACGGCCAGTTCGTGGACCATGTTATTGTTGACCAGCAACAGAGGCTGTGAGACCACGTTTGAAATTTTGCGCTCGGTGCAGTTCGGGTTCATCTGGGGGAGATCGAAGACTTCCAGGAACGTCGGCATTTCTTTGCGGCGGTGACGGATATAAACGCTCCGCCGCCAGCCATCATCGGTGCGTTTTGCGGTGACCAGCCCGTCTTTACGGACATCGACTGCGACCGGTTGACCATATTTCGTCTCGTCGAGTTCCCCCGCGGTGAAGAGCAGCGCGTCGCGGAGTTCTTCCGCTTCGAGCCGTCTGAGCGGCATGCGGGAGAGCAGTTCGTTTTCCGGATCTTTTTCTTCCAGCAACGGTGTGACTTCCGAGGACTGGCGATAAGCCTGCGAAGTCATTATCAGACGATGCAGTTTTTTGAACTGCCAGCCTTCCTGCACGAACTGCACCGCCAGCCAGTCCAGCAGTTCGGGATGGCTGGGAGGCGTTCCCAGGGCACCAAAGTTATCGATACTTTTTACGAGACCGGTACCAAAATGTTTGTGCCAGATCCGATTCACGATCACGCGCGAAGTCAGCGGGTGATCGGGCTGCGTCAACCAGCGGGCGAACGCCAGGCGGCGGCCGGTTTTCGATTCATTCTGTGTAGACGGATCGATCCGGTAAGGCGAGATGCCCTCTGCGATCGCTGACGGGGGCCCCGGCTCCACCGGTCGCGTCGGCTGCATTTCATCGCCACGGCGGTAGATGTAGGTCGGCGAGGGACGTCCCCGGTCCCAGAGGGCCCGTATCATTTCTGGGTTTTTCAGAGTGGCTTTTAAATCCTTGAGCTGTTTGTCGAGCTTCTTCTTTTCCGCTTTGTCCAGTTTTTTGTCTTTGAGTTTCTGTTCGACGTCCGTGATTTTGGCTTCGATGGGCGCGTTATGCTGATCGATGGCGGCCTGTTCGTCTTTGGGAATCAGCGTCAGCAGACGACTGCGGGCCCGCTTCCACTGGTTGCTGAACGGTTGCGGCGTCATCCAGTCATATTCGTCATAGGCCCCTTTGAAGATCGCCATGGAACGATAATAGTCGCGTTGCGGGATCGGGTCATACTTGTGACTGTGGCAACGGGCGCAGTTCATCGTCAGGCCCAGCACACTGCGATACATGACGTCGAGTTCATCCGAAATTACTTCCAGGCGATCCGTTACGCGGTTCACCGGATTGGCCGAGGTCCCGTCGGGAGCCATCCGTAGAAAACCGGTCGCGACCACCTTTTCAATCAGTTCAGGGGTGACCTCTTTCGGGTTCTGGTGATCGACCAGTTCGTCGCCTGCCAGCTGCTCGGTGAGAAAGACATCGTAAGGCTTGTCTTCCCCGAAGGACCGGATGACATAATCCCGGTAGCGGTAGGCATACTTGCGGATCAGATCCGCGCTTCGTTTCCCTTCCGAATCCGCATAGCCGGCCAGGTCGAGCCAGAACTGTCCCCACTTCTCAGCGTAACGGGGAGAGGCAAGCAGGCGATCGATCAGCTTTTCATAAGCGTCCGGACTCTTGTCGGACAGGAACGCATTCACTTCTGCCTGCGTGGGGGGCAGACCCGTTAATGCATACGTTGCGCGGCGGATCAGCGTACGTCGATCCGCTTCCGGTGCGTACGTCAGGTCAGCTGCTTCCAGTTTTCGGAGCAGAAACGCATCGATCGGATTTTTAACCAGGGACTGATGTTTGACGGTGGGCGGTGCGACCTGCTGCGGAGGCTGGAATGACCAGAACTGACGATCTTCTGTCGTCACGAGTGGATCCTGGTCGAGGCGGAAACGCTCGGTTTCTTCCTCTACGTGCAGTCCATCGGCAATCCAGGCTTTGACCGTATCCAGTTCTTCGGCGGGCATCGGCTCGATCCCCGCACGGCTGATTTCCGCTTTGGGTGGGCAGGTCTTCTCAACAATGTATTTCACCAGCAGACTCTCGTCCGGCTTTCCAGCGATGACGGCAGGACCCGCTTTGCCGCCGGTCAGCATCTTCGCTTTGGAACGCAGGTCGAGTTCCCCTTCCTGGTACTCGGGACCGTGGCACATCACACAACGGCGATACAGGATCGGAATCACATCGTGTTGCGAGAGCCGGTTGTCCGCGACGGTTTGCGGAACCTCTTTGAACTTGAGTCCGCCGCTGATCCACAGCCGTACTGTTTCGATTTCCGTTTTGGAAAGAGGCGTCTCATCTTCGGGGGGCATCAGGCCTTCGTGCAGATAGTCATACAGCAGACTCTCATCTGGTTTCCCCGCGACGAGCCCCGCTCCCGATTCGCCCCCCTGCAGCAGACCCGCAATCGAACTCAGATCAAATTCCGCTTTGCGGTTCTTCTGACTGTGACATTTCACGCAGTGTTTCTGAAAGAGGGGCAGGACAGCGTCTTCATAGACCACCGGTTTCGTGGACGCAGGTGTCTCCGCTGCCTCAGCCATCCCGGAGAAGGACAGGCAGACGATCAGACAGTTGTATAGCAGGCCGATGCTGGTACGACGGGAAACGCGCATTACTGAATGTTTCTCGCGATGGAAGGTAGGATAATATGGAGGATGACAATCGGGTCTGATTGTCCATTGGACTCTTGCTGGTAGTCATTCCTCTTCTGTAGCGCGTACAAAATTAAGGAAGGAACATAATTATAACAGTTTATATGTCGGCTCTGTCAAGGACGAACCCCGATGATTCCTGTTTCCGCTGAATCTGCTTGACTGGACTGCCTGAGCGGCCCGATGTGAAGAATCGCTATAAACTCTGCTTCCCGTTACAAAGTTGTTGACTCCTGAAATTCAGAAATTTAGGATTGAGTCTCGTTGGAAAGGATGAGGAGCCCACTATTTCAAGTGACTTTTTTTCAGGAATCAGTTTGATGATCAGATCGCGAATCATGAAAGCAGGCCTCAGTGTGGTTACACTGATGCTGCTGCTCACCAGTGGTCCGGCACTGCAGGCCGGTGTGAGCAAAGATGCGGCGAGTAAGTATCTCCAGAATGTACAGACTGGAAACCCCGGTTTGAAATCGGTGGGAAAATTGACATTCGGACCCGGCGGATTGCTGGTGGTGGCGGACCCTGCGAAAGCGACAATTACAGTCATTGATACACACGACAACGGACCACTAAAGAAACTGGAACAGAAGGTTTCCAACATCGATGTCGCTGTAGCGGCCAGCCTCGGAGTCGAACCCGCTCAGATCGACATCGCCGACATGGCCGTCAATTCACAGAGCGGCAAAGTCTATCTCTCTGTCAAACGCACGACCGATAATCAGCCGGCGATTCTCGTGATTGATGCCAAAGGGAAGGTGAAGAACTTTGATCTGTCGAACGTCGACTATGTTCAGGTCTCACTTCCTGGTGGTGAAAAATCCAAGATCCGCAACATCACCGGCGTCGCTCTGGCCAGCGACCGTCTGCTGGCTGCTGCCCAATCGAATGAAGAATTCGCCAACAAAATCTATTCGATTCCACTGCCGCTCACACATGGAACTGCCGCTGATATCTTCAGCGCGGAAACCTACCACGTGGCACACCGTCGCTGGGAAACTAAAGCTCCCATTCAATCGTTCGTACCCTATTCCAACAAAGGCAAAAACTATATCGTGGGCGCCTTTGCCTGCACCCCGATAGCCAAGTTCCCGCTGGATGAGCTGCAGTCCGGCAGCAAGGTCAAAGGGACCAGCGTCGTGGAACTCGGCTCGGGGAACCGTCCGCTTGACATGCTGACGTATGAAAGTGACGGTAAGGAATGGTTGCTGACCAACACCTTCCGGTTCCACTGGAAGAAGAGCATGTACGGTCCCAGTAAATGGTGGGGCGTTCGCGTCAACATGGACTACCTTGAAGCAGAAGATATCAACGAAGAGGCCGCCCGCCGCGATGTCAAGCAGAAGCAGGGACCGAACGGCATTGAAATCGTCGATCAACTCGCAGGGGCAGTGCACATCGACAAACTGCAGAAGAAAGAAATCGTTGTGCTCCGCGACAACAACGGACACCTCGATCTGGAAATAGCCGAACTGCCGTAATCAATTCGGTTTGTAAATTTCGGGCTCTTTTCTGTTCTCATGGCAAAACGGAAAAGAGCCTGTTTTTTTCGATGACGAAAATAAAACTGAGCGGAACGGCGCTAGCCGCCGGTGATTTGGGAAACGCACTGAATTCCAGTACCGGTGGCTAGCGCCATGCCGCTCACATCAATTGGAGCGGTATGGTGAAACCGGTATCAGTTCTATCAGGAAGACTCATCTTTGTCAGCCTGCTCGTCATCTGCACTTTGGGGCTGAAAAACCTGGCAGCGGCAGACAGCCCGCCTGACGACGGACCATTCCAGCTCACGTTTGAAGCAGACGAGAAAGACCCCCGTCTCTGTCGTGTGGTCGTGACAGCAGCGGACAAGCGGTTCTGGGTCACACTGCAGCATGCCGATGAGGAACGTTTCCAACAGGTACTTTCACTGAAACGGGAATCAAAGTCGGCTCAGAAGCTGCCCCCCATGCTGGGACATTACGAACTGAAAGACCGGCGGCTCGTATTTAAACCTGCATTTCCCCTGGTCCGGGGCGGTCGTTATCAGGCGACTTTTACTCCCGGAGCCTTGAATCTGCCGACAAAACTGCACGGGCAACTTCTGCAGCGAACCTATGCGATTCCGCTGCCCGATGCGAAACCGCCACGCGTCGTGTCCATCTATCCTTCAGGCAAACAGCTGCCCGCCAATCACCTGAAGTTTTACATTCAGTTCTCAGAGCCGATGCAGCAGGGCGACATCTTTCCGAATTTCTCGCTCTATAACAAAACACAAAAACAGCTGGTCCCCCGACCGTTTCGACACACCGAGCTCTGGTCGCCGGACGGGAAGCAGTTGACGCTCTGGTTTCATCCCGGTCGGCAGAAGACGGGAGTCAATCTGAACGTCGAACTGGGTGCGATCCTGAATGCCGGGCAGGAATATGAACTGCGGATCAACCCGAAATGGCCCGCCCTCTCCGGACATCCACTGGGAAAAGAAATCAAAAAGTCCTTTTCCGCGGTCGCCATGGATGAGCGCCAGCCGGAACCGGAAACATGGAAACTGAAAACACCAGATTCTGGAACGCGAAACGCGCTGGTCTGTGAACTGGGAGAAACCCTGGATTACGCTCTGCTCCACAGCCAGTTGCGTGTGCAGACGCTGGAGGGTAAACCGGTGCCTGGAAAAATCGAACTGGCGGCTCACGAATCAGTCTGGAAGTTCCTACCGGAGAAGCCCTGGCAGCCGGGCCGCTATCAGCTGGTGATCGGCACCGTGCTGGAAGATCTGGCAGGCAACAGTCTGCAACAGCCTTTCGCCGTCGATCTGACGAAACAGCAGACAGCCTCGAACACGGTTGGCGAATTCGTTACACTCGGATTCGAAATCAAATAAGCCGTTCTCTTCGAATTCGAGGTTCATCAATGCGTCGCGCGCTCGTTCTGCTGTTCCTGGTTTGCTTTTCTCTTCCCGTCTCGGCTGCAGAAACACCGCCGAACATCGTGTTCATTCTCGCCGATGATCTGGGCTGGCGGGATCTCCACTGCTACGGAGGCAAACTGGCTGAGACACCTCATCTCGATCAACTGGCCAAAGAGGGGATGAAGTTCACGAACGCCTACTCACCGGCTCCTATCTGTTCGGCTTCGCGGGCCTCGATCCTGACAGGCAAAACTCCTGCGCGTCTGCATTTTGAGTTCGTCACGAAACCCTCTGCCGTCACGCCACCGATCCGTAAGCTGCAGCCACCTCCCTACACTCAGGATCTGCCGCTGAAAGAAGTCACGCTGGGCGAGATGCTGCAGCAGGCGGATTACGCAACCGGCTTCTTCGGGAAGTGGCACGTCAACGAGCATTATAAACGGTATCTGGGCTGGAGTCCGACCCATGGACCGAAACAACAGGGCTTTCAGAGTGCCGTCGAAACGTTTGGCAGCCATCCCTATGCGAAAAAATTCGACTGGCAGCCGGACGATTTTCAGAAAGACGAGTTCCCACCGGATGCGGTGACACAGAATGCGATTCAGTTTCTGCAGCAGAAACGCAAACAGCCGTTCTTTCTGTACCTCTCTTACTTCCACGTACATACCCCGGTCAGATCACCGACCGACTGGCTGGTGGAAAAGTATCGGGACAAAGCCGCAACCGGTCCCGGGAATGCCAAACTCCGCACGCATTATGGTGCGTTTATCGAGACACTGGATGAATACGTGGGACAGGTTCTGAAGGCACTGGATGAGCGTGGCTTACGCGATTCTACGCTCATTGTCTTTACTTCAGACAATGGTGGTCATCCCGAGTACGCTGCCAATGGTCCGCTGCGGGGAAGCAAGTGGAACCTGTATGAGGCGGGGATTCGCGTGCCTCTGCTGGTCCGCTGGCCAGGACATGTGAAAGCGGGAAGCGTCTGTGCGAAACCCGTTACCGGGACGGATCTCTTTCCCACCTTCTGTGAAGTGGCTGGAGGCAACTGCACTGATTTGACCCTGGATGGCAAAAGTCTGGTGCCACTCTTGGAAGGGAAGTCAGCTGACTGGCCGACACGGGCACTGACCTGGCATTTCCCGTATTACCATCCGGAAAAAGGGTACACCAAATCCAAAGAGACCATCGGCGTCAACGACTTCGCGGTCAGCAAGACCCGGCCTGTTTCAGCCATCCGGGTGGGAGACTGGAAGCTGCTGCAGTTTTATGAATCGGGAAAGCGGGAACTGTATGATTTGCGCCGTGATCCGGGTGAGCAGCACGATTTGAGTGATCGCCAGCCCAAGCAGACGGCGCAGCTCGGATCACAACTGAAACAGATGCTGCAGGACATGCAGGCACGGTTTCCGACAGACGTTCCACCTGGAAAATGAACTGCCGCTTAACCCAGTTCGGCGATCGGACCTGAAGGACCTTCGACCAGTGGCGTGGGACGTCCACCTGGTTTGATCCAGTGGCCGTAGGGATCGATGCCCAGTTTCTTGAATACGGTGGCGCCCAGGTCGCCCGGGCCCAGTCGTCGTTCGGCGATCTCACCGCCACGTCGGTCTGTCGCACCGATCACCTGACCGCCGGGCACACCCGCACCCGCTGCCAGCATCGACATCACGGGAGTCCAGTGGCCACGACCATCGGTTTTCGTGATGACCGGACCACGGCCGAATTCACCCAGCACCAGTACCAGTGTCGAATCGAGCAGACCGCGCTCTTCCAGATCACTGACGAGGGTGGTGATGCCGTGATCGAAGACAGGAAGCATCGGTTTCAGACCTTTGGTAATCCCGCCCCATTTCACTTCGTCGCCATGGTGATCCCAGTGCCCCCAGGCATCGCTCATGGTGATGAACGTCACACCGGCTTCCACGAGGCGGCGGGCCAGCAGTGATTTGCGGCCGAAGGAATGAGCTCCATACTGGTCGCGGATCTTCTGCGGTTCTTTGCTCACATCAAAGGCTTTGGCAACATTACCCGAGAGGACCATGTCGTACGCTTCCTGCACGTATCGATCCTGCAGGGAAAGATCGGGCGACAGATCGGCATGTTTTCGCAGCTGGTCAAACTGCCGGCGCAGTTCATCGCGGCTGGTCAGACGGGATGACGAAACTCCATTGGGCATGCCAAACTTGCCGGCTGCTTTGACACCATCCAGCGGTTCATAGCGGTGACCCAGGTGGCCGGCACCATAAATGTCTGACACCATGCTGTCCGCGAGTGCCACAAAGCCCGGCATACCGGGAACGTTGGGACCGCGGAATTTCGCAGCGACCGAACCCATTGACGGATAGCCGCCTCCATCACGGTTGTCGTTCGTTCGCCGAGATTTGGGATTCGCTGCCTGGAACGTGGTGGGTGTATGATTGCTGGCGGTGGCATCCATGGAACGGATGATGGCGAATTTGTCCATCATTGCCGCCTGCTTGGGTAGATGCTCGCAGATTTCGATACCACTGACCGAGGTCTGAATCGGATTAAACGGTCCGCGGATTTCCTTGGGGGCCTGCGGTTTCAGATCCCAGGTATCGAGCTGACTGGGGCCACCAGAAAGCCAGATCATAATCACGGACTTGGCCTGAAACTTCTGACTGGTCTGTGCCTGGGGAGCTGCTTGTGCCTTCTGCCGTAACAGTTCGGGAAGAGACAGACCGGCCAGTCCTGCCATACCTGTCTGCAGGAACCAGCGACGGCTGCCGCTGCGAATCAGGTCTGAGCCGGGGGCGAAGCTGGCGAAACTGCTGCCACTCTGATGGTGTATTCCGTGGGCATTTTCCGGGCTGAAGTCTGACTGGGACATCCGAATTCTCCCATCTCAAAATCGAGGATTCGATTATTTATTTAGGATTAGATAAAAACCGGTTCAGTAAATAAAAAAGCAGTTTTTATCTCTTTTCCTGTGTGGTGAGCGGCGCTGGCAGGAATGTTAAGGTTATTTAATGATCAGCATACACAAATATGATCGGAAAGAACAGCGCGAAATTCCCCTTTATTCTCGAGAAACATCGAAAGCGTATTCCTGTGTGCACATTCCGGGGCTGTAACTGTCATAATCCGAACTCGATCTGCTGGAGAAACGGATCGCGATCAAGACAGTTTCAGCAGCTTGATCGCGTTTTCCCTGCAGATCTTACTGCGAACCGTATCCGGAAGGACCAGCGTCTCGAACAGCTCGAACTGTGGGACATTCTGCCCGGGAGCGAGGTAATCGGTGCCGAACAGAATCCGGTCCTGGCGACGGATCAGGAACTCGGTGCCAAAAGCGAGGTCGCGGGAAATCGCGTTGGCTCCCGAGCCGGCAGAGAGATCGCCATAGATGTTGGGATAGCGGCTCATCAGATCGTCGATCGCCCCACCCGGTTTGACTTTGGTCTTGGGATAACCGCCCAGTGATTTCTGATCGAGTCCTCCAGAGATGGAAGCCCACCAGCCGGGACCATGGCCGATGAAGTTCAATTCGGGAAAAGTCTTGAGCGCATTCTCCAGTCTTTTCAGACCGGGGACGTCTTTGCCGCGGATGTTATCGATATGGAACAGCAGCGGAATACCAACTTCCTGACAGGCTTCGTAGACACGCATCATCAGCGGGTCGTCAAAATTGAGCCCGACCTTGTGTTCGCCGAACCCTTTGGCTCCCTGATCGACCCAGGCCTGAATCATGCTGACCAGTGACTGGACAGAGCCCGCATGAGTTGTGCGGGGATCGACTGAGCAGAAGGGAATCAAACGATCGGGATACGCTTTGCCGGCTGCGAGCGCGGATTCGGTGGTCTGCAGATACTTCGTTGATTCAGGTGAAGTCAACGGCAGCACGACCGCTTTTTCGACTTCATTCTCATCCATCCACCGCAACAGGCCTTCGACCGAGAGATTCTTCTTCGGGTCGGTGTAAGTGCCGATGTGAGTGTGAACATCAATAAACCCGGTGCCGGCTTCGATTTTGGGGGCGGCAGCCTGTGAGCTTCTGGCAGGCCATTGACCGGCAGCACAACCCAGGCCGGCCAGGAACAGAGATTTCGAAAACGCACGTCGGGAAAGATTCATGTTCAATTCCTGCTGAGGGGAGTTTGAAGGAAGGTTCACATAGGGCGCACCTTCCATTCAAAACAACCCACAGAGGAATTACAAGTGCGGTTATGAATTTTTATTTAGGGACACGTCGCCTGTTTTCGAATTTGACCTGCGTCACTCCCTTGGGATGGACGTTCGCCTGTTCGATCCGTTTATGTAACTGTTTCGCCAGTTTCGCACGGACTTCTGCCGTCGCGGGATCAGTTCCCAGGTTCTTCATTTCAGCAGCGTCGGTGGTGTGATCGTAAAGTTCGACGCCCTGTTTTCCGTCTTCGCCCCATTCGGTATAGCGGTAACGGGGAGTCCGCAGGCTGTAGCCGTTCGCATATTGCGTGAAAGCGGAATCACGCGATGACACGGAAGCATCCTTGAGCGTTGGTACCTGGCTCACACCGGCAGCCGAAGCGGGGGCTTTCATCTCACACAGCTCGGCCAGGGTCGGATAGAAGTCGACCATCTCCGCGGGAGATTCCGCGGTCTGCCCTTTCGCCAGTACACCGGGACCGGCAATGATCAGCGGAACGTGTGTTGCGTTTTCAAAGAGTGTCGTCTTTTGCCAGTGACCATGCTCACCCATGTGATAGCCGTGATCGGAAGTGAAGACGATGATCGTATTGTCTTCCAGTCCGCTTTCTTTCAGAGCATGCAGGATTTTTCCCAGCTGCGCATCGGCGAAAGTGATCGACGAGTAATACGCCTGAATCGCCTGTCGTGCCAGATTGTCTGGCAGGTTAACCTGATTTTTTTTCCGTGTGACCGACTGACGGGCCGGTTTGGGAATCGTATTGAGATATCCATCAGGAATCTGCGGGACATTGATCTGATCGGTGGGGTATTTTTTGAAATAATCTTTGGGCGCAACATAGGGAGTATGTGGCCGATACAGACCCACTGCCAGGAAGAAAGGCTGTTTACTTTTCGCAAACTTTTTGAGTTGCTTGATGGCGATATCGGCGGCAATGCCGTCGGTCTGTTCTTCGTCGGTCCCGTCTGCAGCGAGCCAGCTGAGCGTGCCTCCAAAACTGCCGGGAGTCAGGCTGAAGATCAGGTCTTCATCATCCACGTCCCGGCCGCGGGGATTGAAGGTCTGATTCCACGAGTAGGGATCATCGTGTCCGCCGGTTCCGATGTGCTTGGGAACATTGTAATGATAGATCTTACCGACCCGGGTGGCGAAGTAGCCGTTATCGCGAAACATCTGCGGAATGGTCTTCACATTGGGAACGTGCTCGCGAATGTAGATGGCATTGCGATGTACGAGCGTCTGGTCAGGGTACATGCCGGTCATGAAGGAAGCCCGACTGGGACCACAGAGGGGGAACTGACAGTAAGCGTTCTGGAAGCGGACTCCCCGTTTGGCCAGCTTGTCAATATTGGGGGACTGTACCTGTGGATGTCCGTAGCAGCCCAGGTCGCAGTTGAGATCGTCGCAGATCAGAAAGAGAACGTTGGGTTTGGAATCAGCTGCGGGAGCGATTGATGTCATTGTGAAAAACAGAACACTGCACGCGAAAGCGAACAGTAGAGATCGACCGAGGCTGTGGATCATGAAACTTCTCCATAATGATTGATGAATATTCAGTGTGAACTTCTTCTTATCCTAGCAGACTCGCGGACCCGTTTCAGTAAGGAATCCCGGAATGCAGGGGAAGATTTTGACAGAGGAGTCTCGCCTTGATTTTCTTATTCAATAAGGGGTTTCAGCTGAGTCAAACCTCTCTGTGAAGCCCTGGTTAAATTCTGTTTTGATTACTGCTAAACAGTATTGATTGCAGGTGAACCAGAGTTTACTCTTACGAGTGCTCATAACGATTTCATTGAAGGCTGTTTTCATGTCTGAGACCACTGTGATTGAATGTCCACACTGCGGCGCTACATTTAAAGCAAAATCCAAAGCTGCGCTGGGGAAAAAAGTCGCCTGCCCCAAATGCCAGACGCCGTTTGTGATCTCCCAATCTCCGTCTGCTTCCCGAAAAACAAAACCGAAACTACAGAAGGCCCCTGCGAAGCAGGATTTCGAGAACGATTTGTGGGAAGAGGACGATGAATACGAAGAGCGCCCGGCTCCCCGCGAACGATCAGGCCGTCCCCGAGGGAGGGCGGCGGGGAAGCCCCAACCGTCCGGAGACTCCATGAAATGGATCGGCCTGGCGGTCATCCTGGTGATCGTGGTGGGAGGCATCGGTCTGATTGCCTTAAATACGGGATCTTCGAGTTCCAAAAAGCCCTCGGAGAATCTCGCTGCGAAACTGATGACTGAGAAACAGTCTGACGATGCAGTGGCCGAAAAAGAAGAATCCGCTGCCGCGGAAATGGAAGTGGCCAGGGCCGACACAACAGAGCCTGCAGCTGCTGAGGAGAAGCCTCAGGCAGCCATTGCCAGTACGGTTCCGAAGGAACCTGTCGCACCGATGGCGGATCAGGGGGCTGCGGGTAATCAGTCACTCACACCCGCCCAGGCAGCGGAGTCGCATCTCCTGGTCTATCAAATCGTCAAACTCGATGATTCGATCGCAAACTCGATCAGCAAAGCGGGCCAGAATTTGGAATCAACGTATGACCATTTATCAAGGAGTCTTGCCAGGACAGTGGACCTGGAACTGCAGCTGGCGAAAATCCCTTCCTATCTGTCTGGATCAACACAGATCGATCTGGAAAAGAAACTCCTCAGCCTGCAGGCGGATCCCCAGATCGCGAAGCAGGTGTCCGACAGCATCAACGACAATTCTGAGATCAAGATTCAGATTTCGGAAACTCCCGAAGTTGTCGCTCTGGAGCTTCCTGAAGATGAAGGTGATGATCTCGATTACAAAGTCGATTTCGAGATCAAGGGAATTGATGAATCCATCTCGAAACAGCTTGTCGCCAATCCGGCTGCCGGGGCCAGCGTTCTGGCACAGATTCTGAATCATCACCTGTCACAGTCCATTCCGGAATATATTCCCGGTACCCTGAAGGTCGATCTGGAATCTCTGAAAATGACCGTCCATCTGACTCGATACCCAGAGTCGTATCTCTATTCACGAATTAACAAGATCCCTTCGATTCCCGTGAATGTGGCCCCGATCCCCAATACCATTCGGGAGTTGAGAACTCCCGATCAAATCAAGCCGACGCAGGTGACCTTTAAGATCCAGGGCTTTAAAAGGTCGCGACTGATTCGTTTAGACGTTGGGAAATCCTATAACCATGACAGAGGGAGGGTCTATAGCGGCCTGTTGTTTGCCTTGACGAAAATCATTTCCGGATATATCCCTGGCTCGCTGGATGTGAATTTTGTAGATGAGACCGTGACATTTCAACTGGATCACGAGCCCGGCCCCTCTCTGTCTAAACGGATCAATGATGCTTTTTTTAATGTTACGCTCCTGTCAGACCAGCCCATCAAAACCGGTCCGCCGGCCCCCCCATTTTGCACCCCGGGGCGTCCGAAACAACTCGTTGTTTTACGGGTGACTGAAACAGAATCTTTTGGCAGATTACTTACCAGTGAGCTCAATCCAGATGAATTAAAGAGGGAACTGGCCCGGGCTGCTTTGAGGATGAACTCCCACTTTAAGGGACATCTCAGTGGCTATATCCCGGAATCGATTGAAGTGGATCCAAACCAGTTGCTGATTGCCTTTCAAATGGATCGGACTCCGCCGGCAGACCTGGCAAACATGGTCAATTCCCTGTTCTTTTTTAGTTTTAAGGTCGCTGATGAGATCGTCGCCGTACATGACGTGCAGTACGATCCGGAATCCTCTGAGAAGACACTCTATTTCCAGTTCGCCAATCGAAATGAATTCGGGCCGCGTAACGATCGGGAATATATTCGGGATAAAACGGATGGGGTTTTAGCATACAGGTTAGATCGCTACATTCCCAACTCACTCCAGATGGACTTTGATCAGGGAACCTTCAATATCAAAATCCGGATTGGCGGCAATGAGCAGAGTGAAATCCGTATGATCACTGAATCGCTGGGGAATAACAAAATCGATGCCACGTATGTCAAAACCGACCCTCCCCAGGGGAAGGGTAACGCCCACCCGCGCGGGATTGGTATCGTTGCTGGGGCCGGGGCGGGAATGGCTACCGGTTCCTCCGGCAAGCAGGCGGAAGGCAAGCACCTGAAGGTGACCATTCAATACGGACTGTATGCCGGCAAACAGAACGTCGCCCGCAGTGCACGTACCGCGTTAGACGGATTTGCCTGGATCGATCTGAAGAGTATCCAGATCGATGAAGCAAAAAAGGAGATCACGTTCCAGACGAAAGGGGAAATGAACCTTCCCGCACTAGAGCGGCTGCTGAAACGCCAGAAGTTTTATCAGTGCGTTCTCAACACCGAGGCATTACCCGATCCGGCGTCAACGGAAAAATAAATCCAGCAGGCTGGTCAGCTCTGTGACTGGGCAATGAATTTTTCCATCAGCTTCAGCGTTTCGGGGCTGACGTGGTGCTCAATGCCTTCGGTGTCGGTGGCTGCGGTCTCTTCACTGACACCCAGCGCCACCAGAAAACTGAACACGATATCGTGGCGATGCTTTGAGTCCTTCGCGAGCTTCGTCCCTTTGCTCGTCAGCTCAACGGGACTGTAAGGTTCCGTCGTGACATACCCGTCCCGCTGCAGGCGACTCACGGTCCGGTTAACGGTCACATGGCTGACAGCGAAGTGCTCCGCCAGATCCTTGACCCGGCAGACTCCCTGCTCTTCGATCACGTCAGCGATAGCCTCCACATAATCCTCGGCTTTTTCCGTGGCATGATCCACACGCGTGCGCTCGTGCTGATTCTTCGGTTTCTGTTTTTTGGCCATCCTGTCTTGCCTTTGGGGTTCTGAAGATGTGGAACCCTATCTTAACGGCAACAATCCTGATTTAACAGTCTGTCAGACGCGAGAATCTTCACGGTAATTCAGCTCAAGTAAAACAGCAACATCGGCATCATACTACGGCAATACTGGACTGTATTTGCAGGGGCTATCTGTCTTGAAGCGGATGAACTACAGATGTTTTTCCACAAAGGCCCAGGCCGAGGCATCATCGAATTCGTGCCCCCCTTCAAAGATCACATGCTCGAAGCGGTCTTTCAGATTGAGCTGTTCATAGTAAGCTTTCGCGCGGGGCGCCAGTTGTTTGCCCATCTCGCGGTGTGAAGCACGATCTTTTGAACCAGCCTGAATCTGAAATGCACGCGGGCAGATCAATGCCACCAGGTCGGCGTCGTTGAACAGTGTCATCCGATCCATGAAACGGAAATCGCTGGGGACCGAAAGTTCGTCTTCTGCATAGCGTCCCTCCTGCACGCCGTAATAACAGCTGCAGACCGAAACCTTGATCCGTGGATCGACGGCTGGAGTGACCAGGGCGTAATAGCCGCCGTAGGAGAGACCAACCATGCCGATCCGGCTGGCATCGACTTCCGGGCGTTTGATGAGTTCATCGATGGCGTAGGTGATCTTGGCGATTTCGACGGCAGTGATGCTGGTACCGATGAGCCGCATCCGGTCGTCAATCTGGCGGCGGATGTCTTTGGGAAATTCATCCGCACGGAACAGATGCTGTGGTGCATAGACAATATACCCCCGCTTGACCGCCCCGCGGACCATGTCATGATAATTGGCACCGCCGTTGAACAAAGCCACTTCCGGCGATCCCCCGCCCCCGTGCATGGAGATGATCAGCGGGGCTTTGCCTTTCAGCGATTTCGGGAGAATAAAGATGCCCTCGGAATGGACGCCCGGCAGAATCGGGAACATTGCCCGGTAGTAGACGCCGATGCTGTCTTCACCAATCTGTTTATAGGTGGCCGGCTTATCGGGCCGCTTGCCCGGCGGTGGATAGCCGATGCTCTCATTGAACGCGGCCCGGTAGGGTTCCGCAGATTTTGCAAACGCCTCTGGTGAAGCAAAGTCGGGCTGAAACAGTTTCTTGAACCGGCTCTGGTCAGCCGCCATCTTCTGAATGTAGGCATCCAGCTCACGCGCCTGTTCATTGCGGAGCGGATTGGAGTCGGCAACATTCTGATTGAAGTAATCGGGCTTTTTAGAATCAGATTGTGCACAAGCCAAAGTGGGAAGGAGACTAAACAAGAGAATCAGGGTGGACGCTGCTTTCATGACACGCGGTCCTTTCAGGGGATGTTGTCGAATCAAGGGAGAATCAGCCGAAACAGTCAGCGGGTTGGTTCTTCTGATTCTAACCGGCGGGATGCCCTTCGTCTATCGGGGGCAGGCTGATCAGAATCAGACCGGAAACAGGAAGCAGTACAATCCCACTGATCATGGGCAAGCTTCTCTCGGATTTCCCGACAGTGCAGCGGGTCTGAACATTTCCCACTTCAAATTCACTCTTCTCTCATTCACTGCGTGTGCCACTGTTGGCTTGCCCAACAGTGCTGATGCTCTAACGGGGCGAGCACCGCAAGCAGGAAACTGACAGAAAAATAAAACGAACGGTTCTTTAATTCTCCTTCTCATCGAAACGGTCTGTGTGCCATTGATCGGCTTGCCCGACAGTGCTTTTGGAATGATCATTTCCCACTTCACAAATCCTCCCTGACTACTGAATAAACTGGACTGGACTCGCACCTGCGTCTGACCAGAATGCCTGGTTATGCGTCGCGCGCGAGCAACGAGTTTTTTTACGGGAACAATCAGAACCGATGACACAAACACACCATAAAACCCTCTGGTTTCAGCACGATTTGAAAAACAACTGCTCATCGATGCACTCCGTTTCTGGTCAACTTTTACCACTTATTACCGTTTATTACCGCATAAGTCCCGCTTAAATCCATGAATCACACGTTCTGTCACAAGATCCCGCATAACAGAGGAAAGCAGATCAATCAAAAAACACCAACCGCCTCCTGAGCGGAATGGCGCTAGCCACCGGTGATATCTCCAGCGTGGCTAAAAATTACCGGCGGCTAGCGCCTTGCCGCTCAGAAAAGAGTACAGGCAACGCAATCTTATCCTCGCGAATGATACAAGGGGCAACCCTGCGTGGTTGCCCGCCCCATGCGATCAGATCAATCAAAATCAAAGGGTGTCCCCGAATGCAATTCGGGGTGGTGCAGACAACAGGAAACTGTCAGGGCCCCCGTTCGATTTCCGCAGACCATCCCTGACTTGCATTCGATTCAAAACAGAAGCGATCCCATTCTAGCGATCGGCGCGTCGCCAGCGAGCTGAACCTGCATCACTACCTGCCAAAGAACAGGAACAGTATCCGGACAGAATTCCGATACAAAACCATGCTGCCCTTAGAAAGAACATTCAATCCCCCGGGGCTCCCGTTTGATATGGACCACAAATCCGTCTTCCTTAAGAGTGTAGTAGTCACCAGTTGATAATTGTGTATCGTAGGCATAGACCACTTTGAGTTGGGGCATCTGTCGCAGGCTCTCCAATACCTTGGCAGTGATTTTCGTATTTGACAACTCCAGTTCCCTCAGGCTGGGGCAGTCAATCAGATGTTTGATCCCTGCATCAGTAATCTCTGTGTTATTCAGAAAGAGATGCTCCAGGTGTTTGAGATTTGTCAACGGGATCAATCCCGCATCGGTGACGCGCGTGTCGTCCAGCTGTAAATCGGTAAGCAGCTCCAGGCGCGCCACCTGTGCAACATGCTGGTCATGGTAGTTGTTTCCACTCATATACAAGCTATCAAGCAGTTCCAGTTCGGATACAGATTTCATTTCCTCAGGGGAAAAATTCATTTGATTAATGGTGAGAGCGGTGAGTTTTTTGAACAGGGATAAGTGCCGCAGTCCCTGGCCGGTGACTCGCGTTCTGCTGAGATCGATATGCTCCAGTCTGTGAAGTGCGGATAGTTTCATCAGGCCTTTGTCGGTGACAGGCGAACCACTCAGGGTCAGCCCCGTTAACTGGGGGAATTCTGAAGGGGCACAATCAAACAGCTCTCCGGTAATTTTCTGATCTTTCAATACGATCAAAAAGAGTGACGAACAGTCTTTTAATTGATTCAGTCCGGCATCAGTAATGGAACCGCCTGAAATATGGAGAATTTTGAGTGGAAAATGGATAATCGAGTCAAGACTCTGGTCTGTCAGTGTGGTGGGGGTCTCTTCATCTCCCAGAGTGAGCTCCATTAAAAAAGGCTGCTGGCCGAAGGACTCGATGAATTCGTCGGTGACCTGAAACTTTCCTTCGCTGGGAATCAAGATGTAGCTGATGGTTTCAGTAAACGGTTCCAGTTCCGGATACCAGGCCAGACAGTAGCCATTGGGACAATATCCGTGGCTGAATAAAACTCTTCCGCCATGACTGCGGATCGAATCCACCAGTACTTTCGAACGCCAGCGACTCACTAAAAAGGGAGTCAGGCAAATCAGAATCGCCAGCAGTAACAGAGTCAACAGAAAACGAAAGTTGAACCTGGACCATGTGGTATGGCTGTTGCTGTTGCTGCGGGAGGCTTTCGTTGTGTGTTGATTCAACATGACCTGTTTCCGGTGGCAGTTCTGCGGTCTTATGAACCAGGATATCTTCAACAGGGGAGAAGGTATTGATTAATCGTTCAAAAAACGATCGCCATTCAGACTAAAACACTGCAGGGAGGAATCAGCTTGTTTACTCATTGTGTGCCACTGTCGGCTTGCCCGACAGTGATTGGAGAATAAATATTTGATTCTTCCGGTTTAATGTGTTTGAAGAAAGAATCCCCAGGGAAGTCCGTGTATTGTCGGGAGATCGGGATCAATGAATTCACCGTTACTTTCATACCAGCGAGCACTAGACCATTTCCACTCTCTGCTTTCTGACGATAGTTTTCGCTTCACTGGATTAAGATGAATATAATTTACTGCCGATTCGACTGCTTTCTTTGAAAAGAAATTACGATCAAATCCAGGGCCCTCTAACCAGAATCGAAAAGCCGATTTTCCAGGTCTGGTCCTGATGGTTAACTCAGTTAATAGTGGGGCTTGTTGTTTCGTAAGAAGCTGCTTTATCCGGTATGAAAACGGACGTTTGATGGCAGCAAGAAATCCATCGATTTTACAGTCGTGAGCAGTCGGATAGACGAGTAAATGCACGTGCTCAGGCATAATTACAAATGCAATCAGATGAAATTGATATCGAATCAAAGCCTGGTCTATGGAATGGCATAACATCTTTTTCCAGACCGGGTTTGTTAGCAGTGGTTTCCTTTGATGGCAGGAAAATGTCAGTTCGTGACAATCACCAGGCTCGTGAAAATGCTTGATTTGTTTTCGGTGAGTGTGCATCTCATTTCCGACGGAGTAGGTTTCTTGTAATCACTGTCGGACAAGCCGACAGTGGCACACGACATCTAATGGCACACGACTTCTAAAGGCACACGACTTCTAAAGGCACACGACTTCTAAAGGCACACGACTTCTAATAAACATTCGATGGTTATTCCTGTTGCACTTTCCACAGCAGCTTCCCTTGCCACATCTGCTCTCACGGCGTCAACCGCGGAATACCAATCGTCTGGCCGTAGACCTGAGAGAGCTGCTCGACGGTCAAGCCGTAGGCCCGCTGCAGGCTGTCCTGCCAGGTGAGGCCTTCCTTGATGCCATTGAAGAAGAGTTTGAACTGTTCTGGACTGGCTTTGAGCATCAGCTGGATGATGGCACTCGCGGAACCGTACTGCCAGCCGTCGAGGCGATCGTTGTTGAAGAACTGTCCGCCGAAAGTGTGTGTCTGTCTCAGGCGGGCGGCGGCTTCGGTCTGGCGGAAGCGGACCTCTTTCGAACTGGGGACAACCATCATCGCGATCCAGTCGGCGATGCCTTCATTGATCCAGGTCGGGATCGGGACCGTCGACTTGTAGCGGTGGATGTAACCGTGCGCTGTTTCGTGCACGAGGACCGCAGCGAAGAAGTTGGGGTCGTTGCCCCGGTAACAGGAGACGATGACCTTGCCGTTTCCATGCGAATGACAGAGGCCGATCGCGTTACCGGTTTCGGTACGTTTATAGAATTCCTGTTCGAATTCCAGAAAGGCCTGCTTGGCCAGGAAGGCCACCACGACTGCTTTGCCGCGCCAGATGTTGTGCCCCGGTTTGAACCCGAACGACTGCCCGAGCATTTCATTCATTTTGTCGAGTTTGACCAGGTACGGTGCGACCTGCTTCGCGGGCATGTCGGTATAAAACAGAAAGTATTTCGTTTCGTAAAGCTGCATGTTAAAGCCGGCAAAGTGCTGGCCGACCTTTTTCAGAAACTCTTTGTATTCGTCCACATATTTGAGTTGTTCATCTTCGGGGATTTCTTCCCAGAACTCTTCATTGGACGACCGCAGTTTTTCGGAGATGGCGGCATTTTTTCTGGTCAGGTCTTCGACCGCCGCTGATTTGAGCGAGGGCAGGTACTGAAACTGGTAGGTTTTGTCGTCGACTTTCATCTCAACCAGGCGGGGGGCAAACAGACGCTTACCGCGGGTGGCGTTTTCTGCTTTGACCTCCATGGACTTGATCTGGCTTTCGTCCCGCCCGGTGTAGAACCGGGTGATTTCGACGTTCGATTCTTCTTTGCCGTTGGAGGTCAGCACATTGGCTTTCTTGCCGATCAGTTCATTCAGTTCATCTGCGGAAAGCGCGAACTCAAGTGCAGCCGCTTCGACTGTGTTTGAAGGCTTGGCGCTGAAGCGGGTTGCGCGTTTTTGTGCTGCAGCCGGATGCCCACAGAGAAACAGGGATAATGCCAGCACAAAGGTGTGGGCAAGAACGGATACAGGGCGAGGAACCATCATGAGTGCTCGCTTTCTGATTTGAGATAAGAAGTGACATCCTGAACTGGTTATTTTATTAATGGTGTGCCAGCCAGGTACAGCTGTCAAGTAGTGATGTCGTGAAATGATCGGAAATCGACCAATTTCAGTCTGCTCAGTGGAGAGATCGACGACTCAAACTGGATTCCGGGGCGGATGGGGACCGGTTTTATTTTTTTTATGATATGGGATAATCCTGTTCAGTCTGCTGGTTTTTATCAGACACCCGGGGTAGAATCGATAACTGCGGCAGAAGAATCTGACCAGTTGTTTTGGCAGGGGCCGCAGTTTTATTTAAGAAGGAAGCTGAAATACGATGGCTGAAGGTACAATCAAGAAGGTGACGTCAAAGGGGTTTGGATTTATCGACACGGGAAATGGCAAGGACCTGTTCTTCCATCTCTCCAACCTGGAAGGTGTGTCATTTGAAGAACTCTACGAGGGACAACGCGTCTCCTACACGGAAGGCATGGGAGAAAAAGGACCACGGGCAGAGAATGTCAAACCGATCTAGTTCGGTCAGGACATCAGGAAACACGACAGCCGGCGCAACCACGTCGGCTGTTTTTTTGCGCACATGGGTCAGTCTGATACGCGGTGCGTGAATGTTTAAGCGAGCCGCAACCGCTGACGGGCAAAGTCGATCGCCTCGATCAGCGCGTCGATATCTTCCGTCGTGTTATAGAAGCATAGACTGGCACGCACGCTGGCAGGAATCTTCAGGTGCTGATGCAGAGGCATCGTGCAGTGATGCCCGTGCCGCACCGCGATTCCCCTGCGGTCCAGCAGCGTCGCCAGATCTTCAGGATGTGCACCTGCAATATTGAAACTGAAAATGGCACCGCGCTCTGCGAGTTCCTGGGGACCGTAAATTTCCAGGTCGGGAACGGCCAGCAGTTTCTCCAGGGCATACTGGCTGAGGTGATGCTCCTGCGCTTCAATCGCATCGAAGCCGAGTTCGGTGACATAATCGATGGCGGTGCCTAACGCGATTGCCTGGGTGATGGCGGGAGTTCCCGCTTCGAAACGGGCCGGCAGGCGAGCCCACTTTGATTCGTCCAGATGCACTTCGGAAATCATGTTACCCCCAAACAGAAACGGGGGCAGATTTTCCAGCAGTGCCTGGCGTCCATAAAGCACGCCGATCCCCGAGGGACCGAAAATCTTGTGCCCTGAAAACGCCAGGAAATCGATTTCACTTTCGACCACGTTCACAGGCAGGTGGGGCACACTCTGGGCGCCATCGACAAAGAACAGTGCGCCCGCTTCGTGAGCCAGTCGGGCCATCTCTTCGACCGGATTGATCGTCCCCAGAACATTCGACATACCCGTGACGGAAACCATTCTGGTTTTGGCAGAGAGCAGGCTTTGGTAGTGTTCGAGGTCCAGTCGTCCATCCGGAGTGAGTTGAATGAACTTCAGCACTGCCCCCTGCTCCTGTGCCACGACCTGCCAGGGAACGAAATTCGCGTGGTGTTCCATTTCATTCAGGATGATCTCATCGCCTGCTTTGAGGTAATGTCTGCCCCAGGCCTGGGCCACGAGATTGATCGACATCGTTGTGCCGGAAGTGAAGATCACTTCTTCCGGGTGTTCGGCTCCAATGAAATTCTGAATGCGGCTGCGGGCGGATTCCATTTCTGTCGTCACACGGTCGCCCAGCTGGTGTACGCCGCGATGCACGTTGGAATAATATTGTTCGTAGACTTCCGAAATTTTATCAATCACCACCTGGGGACGTTGCGCTGAGGCACCACTGTCCAGATAAACCAGCGGTTTTCCATTGGGGAGTGAACGCTGCAGGATGGGAAAATCGTTTCGGATGGCTGAGAGATTGGCGACCATGATTGTTTATGTCTGGTAGAAGTTAATAGAACAGCGGCGATGTAACAGGAATTCTAACAGGAAACCCCGTAATGAAAAGGCTGTCGCAGCAAAGCAGCTACCGGGACCGTGTTCTGGTCAGGACGACAGTTCTGCTTTAGCAGGACCATCAGAGGGACACATTCCAGACGTAATGTGTTCAGGGCAGCCTGTTGACCTGGTACTGATCAGAGGTTTTTCCGGCAGGTCCTGAATGCCCGCGGGAGGTTCATACCAGCTGCACCTTGACTGACTGCCGAGGGGAGAATGTGTATGATCTGAACCAGAGGTCGCTTACTTTTTGGGAACGAGTCGCTGCGCTTTGGTGACTAAATAGCAGGGTTTCCCCATACGATCCTGTCGGGAGCCATCAATGTGACCATCGATGAGGACCACATCACCGTTTTTAAACCGGTTCAGTTTTCCCTGGTCGAGCAGTACGATGTTGCCACCGAATTTATCCGTTCGATCGGGGGTCGCGTTGTAGGTGATGTTCCAGCTTTTTTCCTGCTCATCGAATTCTACAATGCCCCGCAACCAGCGGTAGCTCTGGCGATCGTAGCTAAACGGTGAGGGAGCCTGTCCCTTCGCTGGGGAAGCACCCCCTTCTGAAGGAAATTCAAACGAAGCCGGCTGGAATTTAGCGGGAGTCATGAACTGTTCAGAGCGAACCAGCTGCGGACCGGAAACAGGCATCTGATGGTCAGCATGACTGACCTTGCCCTGAGAGGGTCTCATCGTTGAACTGCTGTTCGGCCCGAAGGTGTCGTCATTACTATTACCGGGGAACGGGTTGTCCTGATTGCCAGGGAAACTGTTGTTCTGGTTTTCAGGGAAGGTGTTCTCATTCCCGGGAAAGCTTTGGACCGGCGGCTGAAATTCCTGGCTGCTGTCGACGGAATTCTGATTGAAAGTATCATCGGGGACACTCTGGTTGGCGTTGAATTTTTTGGGATTCGCTTCGAATGTGTCCGCGCCGCTTTCAAAACTCTGCTGCTGCACCGGTGAAGGAACACTGAAGCCGCTGTCGCTGTTCTCCTGGAACTGATTGTTCGCCTCGGGGAACTGCTGGGGCTCATTTCCGGGGAACTGATCATTGCTGCTGGAACCGAACTGATCGTTCATCTGAGTGTTGTTCCCCACAGGCTGGGGGTTCTTATTGCTCTGGAACTGATCGTTGGCCTCAGCCGGGAAGGGATCGCTCTGGGGAGGTTGAGAACTGTTCTGCGGAAATGTGTTATCAACCGGTGGATTACTCGATGGGATCCGGTTGGGATCCTGGTAGCTGGGAACCGGTTGGCTGTCCGAGGGGCTGCTGAAGCCGCCACTGGGATTGGTATTCCGACCGGATGCGGTTGAGTTGGCATCGAAGGGCGCATTCATATCCGAACCAGAGGGGCTGTTGAGCGGCTGTTTCCACTGGGTATCAACGCCATCATAGTTGGTATTGCCGGGATAGGAATTATTCAGGGCCTGAGAACCATTCGAGGGAAGCGCACCCTGCGGAGGGGGAACGGGCTGTCCCAGTTCAGGCTGAATCGGATAATTCCCGGGAGGGATGGAGCCTTCAGGCACGACCGTTCCGGGAGGCATCTGTTGATAAGGACCGGGGGCGCCATAGGGACCGGGATAAGTTCCACCATAGGGGTACTGATGGTGGGGATAACAGCCGGAAGCAGCGCAACATAACAGAGCGCACCAGCTGGCAGTGATTAGAAATCGTCTCGACATGATTGGGTCCTTATTGTTCCAAATGATTTCCCGGATGAGATTGAAGATCTGCAGGAAGGGAAAAACTTATGGACGGGGTACTCGTGGAACCTCAGGTTTCGGGCATCTCTGTTTCACATACAGCGGGGATTGATGTGATCGGTCTCTGCGGAAAGACGCGAACAGAAATGACCTGATTCTCCAGCAAGCGTGCGGGATTTTAGGGAATCTTGATTATGTGTCTATAGCGAAACTGCGATTCTCAAGGTCCGTCTGCAAAAGTTGGCAAGAAAATGGGGCCCTGGTCTGACTTTGCGTTTCCTTTTTGTAATCTTTACAATAAACATTGCCGTTTTACCTCTAAAATGTATCTGTCTCAAAGATTCTCCATGCCCTCACCTCAATTAAAACTCCCCACCATCCAGAACTGGAACTGCCATAATTGTGGTGGCTGCTGCAAACAGCATCAGATCGAAATCACGCTGGAAGAAAAAGAGCGGATTGAAAAACAGCGCTGGGAGGAAGATGACTCGATCCCGGGAGGCAAACCGGTGATTGTGAAAATGGGGCTCACGCCTGCCAGCCAGCGGTACCGCCTGGCACACCAGGAGGACGGCTCCTGTATCTTTCTGAATGAACAGGGGCTGTGTCGCATTCATGCCAAATTCGGGGAGCCGGCCAAGCCGCTGGCCTGTCAGGTCTATCCGTATGCCTTTCATCCGGCGGGCAACGATGTCGCCGTCAGTCTGCGGTTCAGTTGTCCTTCGGTCGTTTCGAACCTGGGGGAACGGGTCGATCGACAGGAAGCAGCGATCCGCAAGATCGCCAACCAGGTGCTTCCCAAACGGTATCAAACGCCCCCCGCACCAAAGTTAACCGCACGGGAATCGGTCGGCTGGCCAGACACCTTGAAAGCGGTGACCGCGTTAAGCCGCTTCTTTGCCGATAAAGAGATCCCGGTGCAAACCAGTCTGATCCGGGCACTGGGCTGGATGGAACTGATTGAGCAATCCCGGTTTTCCATCATTCAGGGAGAGCGTTTTACAGAGTTTCTGGAACTGATTACCCAGGCGGTCGATCAGGAGCTCCCCCCCGATCTGGAACTGCCCCGCACCCCTCCCGGCAGACTGGGGGGAATACAATTCCGACTGCTGGCGGCCCAATATGCGCGGAAAGATACTCATGCGGAGGCAGCCAAAGGACTGGGCAGAAGGATGTCTCTGTTGATGTCGGCGTTAAAATTTACCAGGGGCAAAGGAGAGGTTCCCCCTCTGCAGGAGCGGTTCAAGAGTGTCCCTTTCGCAGCACTGGAAGAGCCGTTTGGGCCACTGCCCGAAGAAAGCGAAAAATTATTCTCCCGCTACTTTCGCGTCAAAATTCAGGGGCTGCATTTTCTGGGAGCCGCCTATTACGACATCCCGTTTGTAGAAGGTTTCTATCATCTGACGCTGATGTTTCCGTCGATTTTGTGGATTGCCCGCTGGATCGCGGCTGGGGAAGGGAGGACTGCGTTAACGGCAGAGGATGTGAATGAGGCGATGACGATTGCCGATCATCATCATGGTTATTCACCCGTGTTTGGCATGCCCCATTTTCGCAGTCGAGTCAAAACGTTATCACGTTCCGGGGATCTCAAAAAACTGATCAGCTGGTATGGTCAGTGAAAGGAAAGCGGGAACTCTTCAGGTGTCGTTTTTGAGCTCGACCCCTTTCCAGAATGCAATTCGGTTTTTGAGCTGTCCGTATTCTTTTTCCGGGTTCAGATAGTACCACGCTGCGTCCCGATTGACTTTGTCTTCGACGACCACATCGTAAAAGAATGCTTTCCCCTTATGGGGGCTGGTTGAGGTGGAAGTGCTCTTTTTGAGAAAGAGTGCATTCACCGACTCCAGGGGAAAATAAACGTCCCCATCCACCATGACCGTGTCATCGGATTCCACCAGGACCGCCTCATTCCAAATCGCTTTTGGCACACCGAACTCCTCATCGTTAAGTAATAACAATGGACTGATTAACGAAATGAGAATGGTACTTCAGTGAGGTTGCCCACATAAATCCTAGTCAAGTTGACCGGGAATACTATCAAAATTTTGAAAAATTTTTTCTGAGGGCCGGGATCTGTTTTCCGGAGGCGCCCGAGTTTGATCCCGGGAGAGATTTTGGTGTGATGATTTCAGAAGCTGTCTGATGCTTCAGGAGGCATCTGCCGCGGGCTGAAAGAGATAATTCCCAATTCCCATTGCTTGCGTTTGAACATATTCTCGGAATTGAGGGTATGGAGAAACGTCCCGTTCTGACGCTGATAGGAGATCAGGCCACCATCCTCAAGTTCAACAATATGAATCACTTCCTCTGGATGCGCAGAGGGATGCTGTTTGATTTCGACCTCGTCTGTCCCGATTAAATCCTCGACCGAGAGCTGGGCCTGGCTTTGAGGCAGCGTAAAACGCCCCTGGGTATCCGGGATTTTTTTCCATTGAAAACGTTCCAGTAAATCGGCGACTTTCATACAAACACGCTGTCGAACTGATCCTGTAATAACATATCAAAACTTACAAAAGAAAAGACTCTCACCGGAGTCTACCGGCTAAACCTGGAAATTGAAAGGATGCGCGCTGCAGGTATTTTTTGGGGGCAGCGCGCAAAAAAAAATGATGTTTCTCAATATGAGAGACACCATTTTTCAATTTTTTATCGCAGTTCAATTCAGATTCGATTGTTGAAGGACGCTCGTGGTTGTGAAGTCCGTCCGAGGGAAATGATTCCCTCGGACTTGACATTCACGATTATTGAAGCTGCCCTTCGGACCTGATTAACCAATCCCTTAGTGCGGGGACTGCGGTTACTTTCAAATCTGATTAGTTGCAGCAAGACTTGGGTGACGGAGCACAGCAAGTCGGCTTGGGAGCTGGTGCACAGCAGGTAGGAGCTGGAGCACAGCAAGACTTCTTAACTTTGCAGCAACGAACTTTGACTTTGCAGCAACGATCTTTGCAACGGTTGAACAGTTTTCCGCAACGGTCTTTGCAACCACGCAGGAAGCTACCTTTGAACAGTTTGCGGTGACCGCAGCAGCTGTCGCAGGTGTTGCAGCAGGACTTAGGAGCAGGTGCACAGCAAGACTTCGGTGCGGGAGCACAGCAGCTTTTTGGTGCAGGTGCACAGCAGGCCTTCGGTGCAGGAGCACAGCAGGTCTTAGGAGCAGGAGCACAGCACTTGGGAGCCGGAGCACAGCAGGTCGGCTTGGGGGCACAGCATTTCTTAGGAGCTGGGGCACAGCAAGTAGGAGCAGGAGCACAACATCCTTTACCCAGGAAGCCAGCGGCTTCAGCGGATACACCAGCACAACAAACAACCGCCAGGGCGGCAACGTAACTTAACAATTTCATTTAGGCAATCTCCAAGGATTCGCTTCGTGGACGGTCGTGAGGTACTCAGTCTCGGTTGATTCAGATGAGGTTTTCTAATCAACCTCGGAGTCCATAGCCTCACGTAATTAAAAAGGTAAACCTGCATATTTTTTCGGCCAGATCCTCCGAAGAGTTCTTGAATAAACATAAAATTGTGGTCCTGACCTCCAAAGTGGGTCCTGAAGGGGTACCTGTATCGATTATGACGGCCACTGGCTCCGAAAGGCCTGGTCTCTACCACAGAGAGACACAAAACAGACAGGTGTACTGGCGTTCTGCTGGCGATGGGTTGTCTGTCAGATCGGCCAGGAATCAAGAAAAAACAGTCAGCGATGCCGTTCTGGTCACTGGATATGAGTTGTATTCATCGCGCCCCTGTATACGATTGAAGCAGAGAAGGAATGCGAACTGTTGTGTGACGATTTGTGCAGTTTTCTGGCCGGAGTAGGAATCTCATGAAAAACGTGTTTGTTCTGGAAGAGCGGACACATATCGTTTCAGAACTGCGCTGGCAGTTTGAAGGTCAGACTGAGTGGTCGATCACAGGGTTTTCCTCAGAGCAGGCTCTATTCCAGCAGGCGACGCAGGAAAATTCCGACTCCCTGCTGGCCATCCTTGATTTCAGTGCGGGTAAAACGGTCTGTTTACAGTTTTTACAGAGATACCAGGGGGCACACTCCCGGTTCCCGGTGATGGTCTTTTCGCCGGATCCCTTACAAAATCTGGAGTGGGCCTTACGTGAATTAGGAGTATTTCATATACAGAGTGGAGAACTGGAGCCGGAACGAATCGCAAAAATTTGTCGCTGGCAACTGGTACCTGACCCGCAAAAACGGCAAACTCACCTGCTGACGACCTGTTTTACCACGCCTCATCCAGAAGAACCAAAGGGTGAGCAGGGGGCGTGACGGGATTCCTGAACTGAAAGGTCCTGATCCCCTCCCCGAAAGAAGCTTATAAGTTATTGGAAAGTAAACTCAACCGATGTCGAATTCTGAATTCACTGAAGCAAATCTGCAAAATTGTCTGAACGATCTGCAGGATCCCGTTTTTCATAAACCTCTGGCAAAAAGTGGCCTGCTGAAGTCGATCAAACCAGGCGATGGCGGACAGGTGTCTGTCCAGATTGAACTGCCTGTGCCTTCCTATCCGCTGCAGTCAGAGCTGACCGAGTCAATTCGCGATGCCATCCAGAAAGCGTTTCCGGACTGCTCGGCCGTGGAAGTTGAGTATTCCATTAATATAAAAGGGAAACAGTCGGGAGCGCGGCTGGGACTGAAGGTGAAGAATGTGATCGCCGTTGGTGCCGGTAAGGGGGGCGTGGGTAAAAGCACGGTCGCCGCCAGCCTGGCTTTTGGTCTCAAACAGTTTGGTGCGCGCGTGGGACTGGTGGATGCAGACGTCTACGGACCCAGTATTCCCCATCTGGTGGGGACCAGCGAAAAACCAATGGCCCAGGAATTCCAGGGGCGCGACGGGCAGACACTCACGCGGATCATCCCCGTGGAAGCGGATGGTTTGAAAGTCATGTCGATGGCCTTCTTTGTCGAGCCCGAACAGGCTGTGATCTGGAGGGGCCCGATGCTGCACAAGGCCATCACCCAGTTTCTGCAGGATACGGAGTGGGGAGAACTCGACTATCTGATCATCGATATGCCGCCGGGAACCGGTGATGTCTCCCTGACTTTGTCACAGTTGCTGGAGCTCGCGGGGGCAGTGGTGGTCTGTACTCCGCAGCAGGTGGCACTGCTCGATGCCGTCAAAGCAGTGCAGATGTTCCGACAGGTCAAAATTCCGGTTCTGGGAATTGTGGAAAATATGTCGGGAGAAATTTTCGGACAGGGGGGCGCGAAAGCCCGGGGAGAAGAATTACAGATTCCCTTCCTGGGAGAAATTCCCATGAATGCGGAGATCCGGGAAAAATCGGATGCGGGTCAGGTTTCCCAGCTGTTGACTGAAGACCTGGCGTCGACGGCCCCTCTGCTCAAGGTCGCTGAAACGACCGCCATCGAAATTGCCCGCACCCTGCTCGAAAACCCGACAGAGCCGGCACTGGAAATTTTGTGAGTAGAATGACAAGTAACAGTTTGAGGTCAGACACATCGACACTGATCAGCTTTGTCAGCACGTTATATATAGTACAGAGTGACCGAGAGAATGGATTCCGATGTCAACCCGACAGAATTCAAGCGTACAAAACACCGATATGAATGAGAATATGATCACCATTGACGAACTGCTGCAGGAGTTTGAATTTCTGAGCGACTGGGAGGAACGCTGTGACTTTCTGATCGATCTCGGTTTTGAACTGCCCCCCATGCCCGATACGGATAAAACAGAAGCCAACCGTGTGCATGGCTGCCAGAGTATGGTCTGGTTAACGACCGAGCTGCAGGAGTCCGACGGGCGTCAGATTCTACAGATCACGGCTGACAGCGATGCCCTGATCGTCAAAGGTCTGATCGCTGTGCTCCTGGCGATTTACCAGAATAAAACGCCGGATGAAGTGCTCAAGATCGACGTCAAAGATTATTTCTCCCAGTTGCAGTTGGATAAGTATCTCAGCACCCAGCGGAAAAACGGACTGATGGGCATGGTCGAACGCGTTCAGCAGAAAGCACGACTGCTCGCAGAAAATCAATGATATTTCAGCACGGATGACAGTCTGGTTTAAGGCGCAGCCTGCTTCGGCTCGGGCAGTTCCAGCTTCTCAAACGAAAGCTCAATGGGCGCGGCGGTGATCAGCGTCGGTGCCAGATAAGTAAACTGATCGGGATTCGCGGAGCCGGGCAGCCCGGTGAAGCGATACAGCACGCCAATTTTGCCGGTGCTCTCCAGTGTCGTCTGTGAGGATCCATCGAGCCAGAATTTTTTCCCCTGGACATCTTGCAGGTAGGCCCGGTTATGGTAAATCCAGGTCCGATGCGATTCGAATGCGGGGCCTCCATAATCATAGCTTAACGCGATCCGTACGGTCAGATTCTGACTGTCGGGCTGTTCGTTCCGTTCGGCTTCCACCAGTTCCACTGACACATTTCCCCGCCGCCGGATGGCTCCCTGTGAATGGAACAGATCCCGAAACTTAATCGGCAGCGTTTCTGCAGCCAGTTCCATTTCCAGGTTTCCGTGCACCTGAATTGTTTTGGGACGCTGACCGCTCTTCAGGATCCACTGCATCGTGAACTTCAGATTTTTACCCCCCTCTCCCAGCGGAAGCTCATATTTGGCACCGGGGTTATAAGGAGGCAGAATAGTTCCTTTCGCTCCCTCCGCTTTCAGTTTGCGGGCAGCGTAGCTCAGAAAGAGTGGTCGTAAACGGGGTTCCACCTGAATTAAAAACGTAATTCGCAGCAGTTCCTGATCTTCACTGCCCGCCAGGGGACGGCACTGCAGGTGATCAATCGAAATCCGAAAAGGCCCGTTATAACAGACGGGTTCCTGCACTTTTGCGGTTTCAGTTGTGGAATCAGAACGCAGTTGGAATTGCAGTTGGTCCCGGGGACCATTAATCCGGTAAGTGAGTGGCAGCTTGACGGTCATCTCATCAATGACTTTCCAGAATGGCGTCTCGACAAACTGAACTTCGATATTTTGCTTGAGTTGAGATTCGGTCAGCTGCGTCCAGTCCAGCTGGTTCTCAGTCTGCCGGGCGATTGCCTGCAAAACCTGTTGCAATGAAAAGCGGCCCTGCAGATTGATGCGGGAGGCCTTGATCGAATCCCGGGCGGCGCGTTTTTCGATCTGCAGGCGGACCCGTTGCAACGCCTCGCGCACGGATTGACTGGAGATGAGCTCCGGTGCCGGCAGTAACGAAAGTACCGGTTTTCCCAGTTCTACCAGTTCGAGCTCCGCCCGCTGACGGACCATTCGCTGGTTATCATCCAGCTGTCGAATCAGTTGCATGACCTGCGCTGAAATCGTTTTCTGTTCTGCTGGCCTGTCTGTAGCGGGCTGAGCTGACAGTGCTTCGATCGACAGACACTGCAGAGCGAGCAGGAACAATCCGGCGGTCAGGCGGGTCCGTAACACGTGCTGTCTTCCTGTTGAGGTTTAATAAAAGAGGAATCGTTTCAGAGTCTGCTTCATCTTCTCTGTCTCTATTGTAACCATTGTCCAGTGCAGGAGAATCCCGAAAGGCAAAGTTCGCCAGCCAGAGCATCAGGTAGAACCGGTACGTTCCTTGAAGTTTTACAGTGATTTTGATCTCGGACCCGCTCGTGTTGATTTTTATCAGCCTGCCTGCAGAACGGAGTTTATACTTTCAACAGGACGTACTTCGTCACTCCCCTGCCAGCCTGTCGTCTGACTTAAGGCCTCGATAATGTCAACCTCCCTGCGACCGATCCTGTTCTGTCTGAGAGGAGTCAGCCTCCTTTGTCTGATGGCGTTACCCGTTTGCGCCAAGCCTCCCTCACTGATCGAACTCAAAACCGGCGATCAGATCTTCACCGGCAAATCACTCGTGCATAATGATGATGTGAGTTGGATGATTGACCAGTCAGGCATGCTTTCGGAAGTTCCCTTAAACAAAGTGACCTCCTATCGGAGAGTCGCACCGGAATTTCAAAAACGGTCTCTCAACCAGATGCGGCGACAGTTACAGGATGAATTTGGTCCTCTGTTTGAAGTCACCACAACACGGCATTACCTGGTTTGTGCACCGCGGGGCAAGGCCAGGGCATACGCCACGGTATTTGAAGACCTGTATCAATCTTTCAGCCACTATTTCGCCCTGCGCGGTTTCCATGTGAAGAATCCCGAATTCATGATGGTGGCAGTCATCTTTCCGGATCAGAAACAGTTCTTCGAATACTGCCGCAAAGATGGAGTTCGCGCCGGTCAGGGGCTGCTCGGATATTATCATCCCTATACCAATCGGACCGCCCTGTTCGATCAGAACGCTGGTGCTACAGTAAGCGAAGCCGAGCCTCTTCAGGATGGCATGCAAATTACGTTCTCCCGAATCTCCAACAGTGGTAAGAGCCTGACGGAGGCGCTGCGTGATACGATGATTCATGAGGCGACGCACCAGGTCGCTTTTAATACGGGCCTGCATTCCCGGATTGGAGATAATCCCCGCTGGGTCGTGGAAGGCCTGGCGACGACATTTGAGTCAGATGAACTCCGGTCACATACAGGGGGCAAGGCTGATTCGACCTCCCGCATTAACCGTGACCGGTTGATCTGGTTCATGAATTATGCCCGCAGCCGTCGAAAACAGGATTCGCTGCGGACCTTCATCCGTGAAGACAATCTGTTTAAGTCCGCGACGCTGGATGCCTATGCTGAATCCTGGGCACTGACATTTTTCCTCGTGGAAACACAGCCGGCCCGCTATGCACGCTACCTGAAACAGATCGCCCGTCGCGACCCCCTGCAGCCCTATACAGCGGAAGAGCGCGAACGGGATTTTCAAAAAGCGTTTCAAACAAGTCTGCGTGCAATGGAAGTCGATTATCTCAAGTTTATGGATCAGCTGGCACAGAGCCTGATCCAGCAGAGTCGCCCCTAGCTTTATGCTCGCTCAAGCAGCTCGGACAGAGGATTCCTCTTCCATGGCGGCAATTACCAGACTACCCCGGATAATGGCGTCAGCAGCATCCGGGATACAGGTGACCTGTTGAGGATCAAACAGAATCTCACGGCTGCTCAAATGCTGTGCCAGTAATTCTCCCACGCCGGTGACGGTCGCGAGTTCTCCCAGGTAAATCACCGGCAGGGTCGCCAGCGTAGACGTGTAAGCCTGCAGGGATTCCAGCTGAGAGGCAAACTGATCCAGCAGACTGTCGAGCAGGCTGTCATACCAGCCCGAGATCATAGAGGGACTGGAAAGGTACGGGCTGAGATTGACTTCCGGACCAAGACGTTTCTCACGGGCTCCTGCCAGATCCGGAATCGATTCTCCTTCCGCATCTTTGACAAACAGTTTGCAGGCATGAGCCAGTTGCTCGTCCATCCATTCGCTGCCGTAAGGCGTCATCTGTCGTGCGACCACACGGCTCTGGTGAATCAGGCCGATTTCAGAGTGCGAATGACCCAGGTACACGACGTACCCTGAGAAGCGTGAGTCTGACGGCAGTGAAGAAAGTCCGGCTGCCAGAGTAATGGTGGTTGCAAAGGGTTTATAACCCTGCAGGGCAACCAGTTGGGACACCAGCCTGGATGATGCAGACGCGGGAGTCGTACCTGGCGTGATAAAGGCACAGTATTCCCCGGTCGTTCTGGATCGAGGCAGTACCGACTGGATCAATGTGGAAAGCAACTGCCGATGAACAGGATCATTCAATACGAGTTCCCCCTGCGCAAACAGAGGCAGCAGTTCCAGGTTGGAAAATCGTGATAGCTGTCCTGCGTGTTCGCCGGGAATGATCAAAGTGTCTTCCGAGAACAGGAATGGCACGGAGATCCGTTGCAGCAACTGGCGGTTCTCGTTGGTATCGTCCATGACAGCGTAAGCCGTTTCGATGGAACGCCGCGTCAGTTTAAACTGCTCGTTATTCTGTAACGTTCTCAGACAGGTCGAACCGATCAGTAATGCACTACTCATCTGGGCATCACTCCCTGCACTGCCTGGAGTACCCGATCGAGGATGCCCCCCTGTTCCGTTTTCTGATCAGAGCCAGCTGTGGTCTTCCCCGCAGCGCCCGCGTGAGGTTTGGGAGCCGCTGCAGGTGAGTCGGTCTTGTTCGAGTTCCCGGGATGCGAGCGATCAAAACGGAATGTCGGGGCCTTCAGTTTTTTGTCCTCGGGTTTGCGTACAGGCTCCGGAACGACAGGCGTTGCAGCATCATGACCTGCTGCCACTTTGGAATCCGGCTCTTTCTGTTTCAGAAAATGGGGACCTTTCAGCGTTTCTGCCTGGTCCACACGCCCTTTCCTGCTCTGATGACGACCGTAGATAAAAGTCTGTGTCGGAATCTGAGGAGTTTCATCAATCACCGGGATCTGTTTTTCCAGAATCTGCTCCAGGAGTGATTTCTCCGGCAGCGGAGGGAGTTCCTCCCATCTGGTGATGATGGCTGCCTGCTCAGAGGAAACCTTGTGTTGTGCCGGTGTCTCCAGATCGCGGTCAGACTGCTGAGCTTTGCCTGAGAACAGGATCGGTTTTTTACGCACATATCTCCAGAGGACGAATGCCACTGCTGCCAGCAGGAGCAATCCGGTTCCCGGTGGCCAGAAGCCGGCTTCCTCGTCTTCGTAGTTGTATTCGGTTTTGGGCAGTTCGTCATCAGTCAGAGTCTTCACATCATCCTTCGGGGCGGCAGGAGCTTCTCCCAGTTCCATTTCCGGGACTGAAGAAGCTGCAAAGGCCTGATGATCTTCCGATGTGGCATGCTTGTCAGCATGCGAATGTTCTTCCGCGGGTTCTGAACCCAGGGGGTTCGGAATGGCCGCTAATGTCGCTGAGGTCTGCTGTAACAGCGGACCGTTCAGCTGCAGAGACTTCTGTTTCGGTTTTTCTTCAGTCTCTTCAGCCGTGTCCGTCTCCCGTTCTGGATGAGTGACCTGCCGGGGAGGAATCGATGCTTCCTGCTTCACCGGGGTCGCATTACGGAAACGGGAATCGTTTGCCGAAAAGGAAGAAGGTGCAGAGACCTGCCGATGGAAACGAGATTCAGGGGAGGCAGACTGGTTTAATGCACGTGGTCCCGGCAGTGAATGCGGCACCAGTGAGAGATTCATCTTTTGCGGTGCGCTCAACACGATGACCGTACCCGATTCAAAACGGGTGGTCAGTTTTCTGGTTTTGAATTGTGCCTGCGAACGGCGTCGGTCGGGAGGGATAATTTTGATTGTCTCAGCCATCTCGGCATACTGTTCGACCGGCTGTCGCAGACAACGCAGAATGCTGGCCAGATCGGCGATTTCAGCAGGCACACCAAACACAACCGGGTAGTCCCGTAAATTCAAAATGGCAATCTGAACCAGATTGGCAGAAGCAGCCGACGGGGCAGTGGCAGAGGTGCCATTGGCATTGATTAAATTCGCCGAAGACTTCACCGCAATCAGCACATCGCCAGGCATCAGGGGTAAATCCGTCTCGGGCGAATAGAATACTTCCTGGCTGAGGCGACCTCCTCGCACGATGCGAATCAGGCCGGATGCCTGCGGTGTCATCCCACCGGCACCGGCGATGACCGAGTTCAGGCTCAGGTGAGGCCCGACCACTTCGTAGGCGGCACAGTAGTTGAATTCACCTAACAGCCCGATGACGGCTTTCTGCTGTGCGGGGGACTCTGTTAATTCCAGATTGCGAAATACAGTCTGCGCACAGGCGAGATTGCTGGCTCCTGAAATCAGAGCGAGCACTAGCGCTGCGATACAAACCTTTTGCCAGCGGTCCATCCGGCGATCCTTACTGTCAATTTGAGAGTCAGACGACACGGGTCAGAAATGAATCGAGAAATCCGTACAATCATTAAAATCGGCATAAACTAACATCAGGCATTACTCAAATCTCTGATTTCACGGAAATACCGCTAAACAGTTGCTCCCGTTCAAATTCAAGTAAGTGTTGATGTGTCAGTAACTTGATTCAGTTCAAAGAGTTCGGCTGCAGACTGTACGATCTCAAAATGCCGACAATTTCGTGACTGCTATTGATTCCAAGTCAAATCTGATATTGCTACGATAAACTTCTGAGAAAAACGAAATTCAGATCCCTGGCTCCTGGTTTCGGACTTTGTGCTCATTCACGCTCTTTTCCAGGGGCTTGCTGGTTTGATGGGACCTGTCTGTTGATGAACGTAACTAGTTTAACAGTCGAGAATTACCTGAAAGCGATCCTGCAGATCAGTCTTCAGTCCGGTTCGGACTGGATCAGCACCGGGGAACTGGCCCGTTATATGGATGTCGCCCCGGGAACGGTCACCAGCATGCTGAAAACACTCAAGCAGTCCAAGCTGGTTGAATACCGTCCCTATGAAGGGGCGAGCCTGACGGAAGAGGGCAAGCATACCGCGATTCGTGTTCTCAGACGACATCGCCTGATCGAACTGTTCCTGTTTCAGACACTGGATCTGACCTGGGATCAGATCCATGCGGAAGCGGAAAACATGGAGCACGCGGTCAGCGATTTTCTCGTCGATAAGATCGATGAACATCTCGGTTTTCCGGAAACCGATCCGCACGGCGATCCCATCCCGTCGATTGACGGACGCATGCGACGGGCCTACCCGAACCTCACGACCCTGGCGGCGTGTCCTCCTGGTACACACGTGAAGATTGTCCAGGTTACCGATCAGGAAACCGAGTTTTTACGTTTTCTCTCCCGCTCCGGTTTACAGCTGGGATCGCAGGGAGTGGTCAAAGAGAAAAATAGCGAGGCAGGTATCGTTGTCTCGGAGTGGAACGGACAGACGCTCTCCATGGGAGTCCATGTTGCCGAGAACGTCAAAGTCGTTCCTATGGAAGCGGCTTAAGCTGATTAAGCCTGCTGGTGCTAACAGAAACTGAGTGGATCACTGGTACAGATTACTGAAGCCGGTTCACACTGCTGAAGAAAGAAGAGAAATTGAGTCACCTTACCTACGAAAACCCGTTAATCAGTCGTTACGCCTCTCAGGAAATGAGCCAGATCTGGTCGGCTCAGAAGAAGCATTCCACCTGGCGGCGGTTGTGGGTGGCCCTGGCCGAATCACAACACGAAATGGGATTGCCCGTCACAGCGGAGCAGGTTGAGTCACTCCGGGCAGCCGTTGATGATATCGATTTTGAATTCGCAGCCAAAGAAGAAAAAAAACGCCGACACGATGTGATGGCACACGTACACACGTATGGGGAACGCTGCCCGGATGCACTCTCGATTATTCACCTGGGCGCTACCAGTTGCTTTGTCACCGACAACAGCGAACTGATCATGATCCGCGAAAGTCTGGAACAGACACGCAAGCGGCTTGTGGCCGTCATCGATCAGCTGGCAAAGTTTGCCGCCGAGTATCGGGATCTTCCCTGCCTGGGATTCACCCACCTCCAGCCGGCACAGCCAACCACAGTTGGTAAACGGGCGACGCTCTGGTGTTACGATCTGATTCTTGATCTGGAAGAGATCGAACATCGAATCGAAAAACTCCGCTTCCGGGGCGTCAAAGGTACCACCGGCACCCAGGCCACGTTCCTGCAGTTGTTCAAAGGTGATCACGCCAAAGTCGACGAGCTGGATCGTCGTGTGACTGAAAAGATGGGTTTCAAAGACCGCTATGCTGTGACCGGTCAGACCTATTCGCGAAAAGTCGACGCCCAGGTGCTCTCTGCTCTGAGCGGCATCGGACAGTCGGCCCACAAGGCCGGGAACGATGTTCGAATTCTGCAGAACCGGAAAGAACTGGAAGAGCCGTTTGAAAAACATCAAATCGGCTCGTCTGCGATGGCTTACAAACGCAATCCGATGCGTTCCGAACGGATGTGTTCGCTGGCCCGCTTCGCCATCAGCCTGACTGCCAATGCGGAAGATACTGCAGCCACTCAATGGATGGAGCGCACACTGGATGACAGTGCCAACCGTAGACTCTCACTACCTCAATCCTTCCTGGCCATCGATGCCGTGCTGATTCTGTATCGCAACATCGTGGATGGTATGGTCGTCTATCCGAAGGTGATTGAGAAACACCTCAATGAAGAACTTCCCTTCATGGCAACAGAAGAATTTCTGATGGCCGGCGTGGAAGCGGGCGGCGATCGTCAGGATCTGCACGAACGGATTCGCGTTCACAGTCAGAACGCGGGAGCCGAGGTGAAAGTGCACGGCGGCAAAAATGATCTCATCGAACGCCTGCAGAAAGATCCCGCCTTTGCCGGCTGTGATCTGGCGAGTGCCCTGGATGCCCGCAAATACATCGGTCGGGCACCCGAACAGGTCGATGCCTTCGTGGCGGAAATTGTCGATCCCGTGCGGCAACGGTACCAGACGGATTTGGGACAGACCGTAGAAGATCTGAAGGTCTGATTGTTCGAATCTGACCCCTGTAAAAATAAAGACGCCCCGCTGATCGAAACCAGCGGGGCGCCTCAGGGACTATAGTAGTGCCTTGCTACGTCAGTACTTCTTGAATGACGCGTGCTTCTTCGACACCTGTGAGCCTGGTATCCAGACCCTGGAACTCAACACTGAATCGTTGATGGTCAATTCCCAACAGATGTAGCATTGTTGCATGCAAATCTCGCACGTGTACAATGTTCTCTACTGAATTATAGCCCAGTTCGTCAGTTTGACCATAAGAAATTCCACCTTTTATGCCTCCTCCGGCCATCCACATGGAAAAACCCTTAATATGGTGGTCCCGGCCGGCACCTCCTTTACCCTGAAACATCGGTGTTCTGCCGAATTCCCCTCCCCAGATCACGAGGGTTTCATCCAGCATTCCCCGCTGTTTGAGGTCATTGATCAGAGCCCAGGTCGGTTTGTCGGTCAGCCCACAGCAGGTATTCATATAACGGACCAGCCCCCCGTGATGGTCCCAGCCGCGGTGGTACAGATGAATAAAGCGGGATCCGCGCTCCGCCAGCCGCCGAGCCAGCAGGCAGTTCGTTGCGTAGGTACCGGAACCCGGTTCGGCACCATACATTTCCAGCGTCTCTTTCGATTCGTCAGACAGATCCATCAGTTCCGGAACGGACGTCTGCATCCGAAATGCCATTTCATAGGCGGCGATGCGGGTATCGATCTCCGGATTGGAAACCCGCTGGTTGCGGAAGCGATCCAGTTTGCGGACGGCATCGATCAGCTCTTTCTGTTGCGGATCCGTGATCCCAGCGGGATTCTTGAGGTAGTTCACCGGATCGCCGGTCGAGTTGAACTGCACTCCCTGGTAACGACTCGGAAGGAAACCCGTGCCCCACTGGCGGGACGCGATCGGCTGCGGGTTCCGTCCCCCCACACTGGTCAGGACGACAAAGCCGGGCAGTTCTTCCGTCTCGCTCCCCAGTCCGTAAGTGACCCACGAACCCATCGAAGGGCGACCGCTGATGGCGGTGCCGGTATTCATAAAGGTGTGCGCGGGATCGTGGTTGATCTGTTCGGTGACCATCGAGCGGACGATGCAGATGTCATCAGCGATCTTGGCGGTCCAGGGCAGAAAGTCACTGATCTCCTGCCCGTTCTCGCCGTACTTGCGGAATTTTGTCAGCGGTCCCTGGCACTTCAGCTCTTTCCCCTGCAACTGGGCGATCGGCTGACCCTTGGTGTAGCTTTCGGGAAACGGTTTGCCATCCATTTCCGCCAGCTTGGGTTTATAGTCGAACGTCTCCAGGTGTGTCGGACCGCCCGCCATGCAGAGGAAGATCACCCGCTTCGCCTTCGGCGCGAAATGCGGCAGACCGGGCTGGCCCCCATGGGCAGAGGGACCGGCTTTCGATGTGGCGGCCAGGCCATCACGGGTGAGCAGCGACCCCAGTGCAGCCGATCCCAGACCGACTCCGGAACTCGCCAGAAAGGTGCGACGGTTCAAATGCGTTTGCAGGTGATTCCAGTTGAGCATGTTTTTAATTCCTCGTCACCACTTCATTCAGGTTGAGCAGGGCACGTGTGACTTCCGTCCAGGCTGCCAGTTCGACAGCCTCCAGGTCCGGCTGCGATGCAGCGAGTCCCGTGCGGGTCAGGGCCTGCGCATCTTTGGTCCGGGCAGCGAAGGCACTCCGGTTTGAATTGAGCAGACCCTGGATGACCTCCACCTCGTATGCCTCCGGCTCTCGTGAGGTGGCCTGGGAGAAGGCGTAATTGATTCTGGCCCGGTCCGAAGCGCCTCCCTTTTCGATGACATGTGCGGCAAAGACGCGGGCGGCTTCAATGAAGGTCGGGTCATTGAGCAGCGTCATCGCCGCGATCGGCGTGTTCGAACGGGGACGCTGTGCCGTACATTCTTCGCGGCTGGGGGCATCGAACGCTTTGAGCATCGGATGCAGGAACTGCCGCTGCCAGTGCATGTAGACCCCGCGTCGCCATTGTCGTTGATCCTTGTCGGAGACGTATTTTCGTTTCGGAAAATTCAAATGCCGATAGTAGCCGGCAGGTTGATAAGGCTTCACACTGGGACCACCAATGTCGGTGACCAAAAGACCGCTGACGGCCAGTGCGTTATCGCGGATCATTTCTGCTGGCAGGCGGAACCGAGCCTGGCGATCGAGTCGCTGATTGAAGGGATCTGCCTTGCGTTGGTCGGGCGTTTCCAGCGACGACTGCCGATAGGTGCGGCTCATGACGATGAACTTCACCAGCTGTTTCATGTCCCACTCATCCTGGAAAAACTTGATCGCCAGCTGATCCAGCAGTTCCGGATAATGGGGAGGCCCGCCCTGTCCGCCGAAATCGTCCAGCACCGGCGCGATACCACGTCCGAAGAACAGGTACCAGAACCGGTTCGCCATCACGCGGGCCATCAAGGGGCCGTACCCTTCTTCAGCAGAGAGCCAGTTTGCCAGATCCAGTCGCGTGGGACGATCGTGATTCGTTTTGATCTTTCCCATAAATTCCGGGATCGCGGGTTGTACCACCGGGCCGCTTTCGTCCAGCCAGTTCCCGCGAGGCAGAATGCGAATCTCGCGAGGTTTGATCGAAACCGTGATCATGGTTTTGACTGCACCGCGATCGATGGCCTCCCGTTCTTTTTTGAGGGGACCCAGTTGTTTGTTCAACTCGACCATTTCCTTGAGTTTCTGCTCTTTCTCCTCCGGTGACTGTTTCTGAATCTCCGGTCTGGAAATGGCTTTCAACTTCTGTTGGATTGTTTTGATTCTGGCGTCGAGTTTGGCAATCTTCTGTTTTTCCTCGTCGGAATACAGAAAGATTTCCGGTTCGCGGATCGTGGGAATGCGATCGGATCCCCGTCTCAAGTGCTGGTCTTCATCGATATCCGCGAAGAACGCGACCATCGAGTAAAAATCTTTCGCGGTATAGGGATCGTATTTGTGATCGTGGCACTGGCAGCAGCCCATGGTGGCTCCCATCCAGACACCCGAAAAGTTACGAATGCGATCGGCGGCGTAAATCGCCAGATACTCTTTGCGCTGTACGCCCCCTTCATGCGAGGTCTGCAGGACCCGGTTGTAGCCAGTGGCGATGGTCTGCTGGAGCGTGGGCTTGGGCAGCAGATCGCCGGCCAGCTGCTCGCGGGTAAACTGATCGAAGGGCAGGTTTCGATTGAAGGCTTCGATTACATAATCCCGGTAGGGGGAAATGTGATGATCCTGGTCGCCGTGATAGCCGACCGTATCCGCAAAGCGGACCAGGTCCAGCCAGTACATCGCCATCCGTTCGCCGTAATGAGGAGAGGCCAGCAGCCGGTCCACCTGTTTCTCATATGCAGCAGGGCTCGCATCATTCACAAAGGCCTGAACTTCTTCCCGCGTGGGGGGGAGCCCTGTCAGATCAAAACTCAAACGGCGGAAGAGAGTGATTTTATCCGCCTCGGGTGAGGGTTGCAGTCCCTGTTCTTCCAAACGGGCAAGAACGAAATTGTCGATCCAGTTCACAGGCCACTTTTTGTCTTTCACCTGGGGAACCGGGTTGGCATGCGGTTTGACATACGCCCAGTGTTGCGACCACTCTGCTCCTTCCACGATCCATTGTCGAAACAGTTTGATTTCTTCGGCCGTCAGCTTTTTACCTGAGTCGGCAGGCGGCATCACCAGATCCGCATCTTTGCTCGAGATTCGCTCGAACAGCGGACTTTGCTCCGGCTGGCCGGGATGGATGATCGCAGATTCGGAACTGGATTTCAGACCGGCTTCCAGATCGAGCCGCAGGTCGGCTTCACGATGTTTGGCGTCGGGACCGTGGCAGTGGAAACAGTTCCGGGACAGGATCGGCCGGATGTCGCGATTGAAACTGACCTTGGGGGGGCCGGCATCCGCCTGAACGGGGAGCGTCAGCAATGCCAGCAGAGTGATGCCTGGAAAACAGCGCAAGACTCGAAACATGGTAATTCGCCCTCAGTTGGGAACACGAGAGAAGTGCCGGGATGGAAGCGGGCCCGGTTTACCTGGCACATCAAACGCGTGGGAAACTGGTTTGGTGATACCGGTCCGTAACGAATCGAGTTAACGGTAGCCTGACAAACGACGTCCGGCAGGTAGGTACATAGTGGACAAACAGGGAATTCCCCTCTGGCCATGCTGTATCATATCAGTCGCTTCGGGCACCTGCAACAAGGGTTCTGGGCTTTGCTGCTGAAAACCCGGTCAGCAAAACTTGACATTCACGTGAGATCTCACGAACTTCAAAGGATCGACCGTGTCATTCCAATGTTGCTCACTCCCACAATCAGATTCAGACCAGGTTCAGACGATGCAAGCTCCGACGTTTCAGGATATTCAGGAAGCCCTCCCCCGTGTGCGACAGGTGTTAGCCCCCACTCCTCTTTATGAATGGCCTGGATTGTGTGAGTTGACCGGGACCCGTTTTTTTCTGAAACACGAAAACCATCAGCCGGTCGGCGCTTTTAAAGTCCGTGGCGGTATCAACCTGGTCAGCACGCTTTCGGAAGAGGAACGTGCAGGGGGTATCATGGGTTGTTCGACCGGCAATCATGGTCAGTCGCTGGCCTTCGCGGCCCGCCGGTTTGGGGTCCAATGTACCATCGTCGTTCCCCGAAATAATAACCCGGATAAAGTCCGCGCCATTCGCCTGCTGGGAGCCGAAATCATCGAGGCGGGCGAAGACTTCAATGAAGCCAAACATTATCTGGAAACCGAGCTGGTCGACGGCAAACGACGCTATGTGCACTCCGCCAATGAGCCGAAGCTGATCGCCGGCGTCGGCACGCAAGGACTGGAAATCTTCGAATCACTGCCTGACCCGGATGTCGTCATCGTGCCGGTCGGTATGGGCAGTGGTGTCTGTGGTACCGGCATCGTGGCGAAACATCTCAGCCCAAAAACCGAAGTCATCGCCGTCCAGGCAGAGCAGGCTCCGGCGAATCAACTCTCCTGGAAAGCAGGCTCCCCGCAGACGACCGAGACCGCACAGACCTGGGCCGAAGGCGTTGCGACCCGTGCGGGAGCAGAGCTGACCCGGCAGATCATGCAGTCCGTCGTCGATGATTTTCTGCTGGTTGGAGAAGATGAAATGCGACTGGCCGCTTACCATATTCTCAAAGAGACACACAACCTCGCCGAAGGCGCCGGGGCTGCGGCGCTGGCTGCAGTGCTGAAACACAAAGATCGATTCGCCGGCAAAAAAGTTGTGGCGGTGTTGAGTGGTGGCAACCTGAACCTCGCTGAACTACCGGAGATATTGCGGCTCGGCTCCGCACAATCCGCATGAGCGTCCTTCTTGACCGCGCCTCTAAAACTAAAACTCATTTAATTAATCCACGCCTGACAAATCCCCGCAGCGTTGGATTGGAATTCCCTCACGGTAGTTGTTACCGTAAACATCAAACCGGCGTGTCGGATGGGCACTTCGGATTTGATCCTGCACAACAGATCCTGCGAGGGAAAAATGAGATTTCGAGATCGCGTCGTCATTGTCACCGGTGGCAGCAAGGGGATCGGCGAAGGCTGTTCCCGTGTCTTTTGTGAAGAAGGAGGCCACGTGGCGATTCTGTCCCGCGGGCTCCAGGCGGGGCAGGAACTGGCTCGCGAACTGAATGAAACCGGCCCCGGCAAAGCGATGTTCGTGCAATGCGATGTCGGCGAGCATGAACAGCTTCGCTCGGCGATCGAACTGGTCGTCGAACAGTACGGCCGACTGGACTGCATCATCAATAACGCCGGCGTCCATCCCCCTGCGATGTCTCTGGAAGAGACCAGCATCGAAGAGATGGAACAGCTGATGCGCGTCAACTTTCTCAGCACCTTTGCAGGCGCCAAATACGCGTTGCCTCATCTGCGGAAAACCAAAGGGACGATCATCAACATGTCGTCGATCACCGCGGTCCTGGGCCAGCATCATTCGACTGCCTACTGTTCTACCAAAGGCGCCCAGGTCAGTTTTACCAAATCCCTGGCAATCGAATTGGGCGAGGCAGGCATCCGCGTGAATGCAATTCTCCCCAGTAATATTGAGACACCGCTGATGCATGACTGGGCGGCCACACTGCCCGATCCCGAGACCGCACTTAAGCGGGTGGCAGAGCTGCAGGTCTTCAAACGGATGGGAACCATCGAAGAAATGGGCAAGCTGGCCCTGTTCCTGGCGACCGAAGATTCCAGCTTTATCACAGGACAGGCGATCGAAGCCGAAGGGGGCGCGAGCCTCGATTACTGATTATAGATGTCTGTAAATAACTGATATACAGGGCCTGACGGGCTCAGATTCCGATTTAAAATCGATTGATAGAAATAGATCACAGGAGTGAATCATGACAGGTATGAAACGTGTTTTTCGTGTGCTGGTAATCATGACTTTTCTGGGAACCGCGTATCACACCTACGCGAACCTGGTGGAAGAATATAAGAACGGCCTGGTCTGGGAAGAACCCAAAGTCGTGAAAACAGCTCCCCATCAGCCCCCCTCCGATGCGATCGTGCTCTTCGACGGCAAGAACATGGACCAGTGGAAAGGGGGCGACAAGTGGATCGTCAAAGACGGCTACGTGATCACTGACAAACAGAGCATTCAAACCAAACAGTCGTTCGGCGACTGCCAGCTGCACATCGAATGGGCCACGCCGGCCAAGGTTGAGGGGAACGGACAGGGACGCGGCAACAGTGGCGTCTTCCTGATGGGGAAATACGAGGTTCAGATTCTCGATTCCTACGACAATAAAACCTACTTCGACGGACAGGCCGCAGCGATCTACAAGCAGTACCCACCACTGGTAAATGCCTGCCGCAAACCGGGAGAATGGCAGAGCTACGATATCATTTTCAACGCCCCCCGCTTCAATGTATACGGCCAGCTGGTCAAGCCGGCTTATCTGACCGTCATTCAGAACGGGGTCGTCGTGCAGAATCATACCGAACTGCAGGGGGGCACGTTCTATCATCAGCCTCCCTTCTATACGGCTCATGAAGACAAGCTTCCCATTGAGTTGCAGTTTCACAAGAATCCGGTCAAATTCCGGAATATCTGGATTCGGGAGCTGGCAGAAGTCCATCCCGTCGGCTGTGTCTGCCCCGAGTAGAGATCGTACGCTGTGCCTGTCAGCAGGTGACCGTTAGACTGCAATAGATAAACTGACCGAGAGAGAAGGAACCGAGCGATGGCTGTTTTTCTGGGTGTGGATATTGGAACCAGTGGTACCAAAACACTGGCGATGCAGGAAGACGGAGCCATTCTGGCGTCCGCGACAGAAGAGTATCCTCTTTACAGTCCGCATCCCGGCTGGTCGGAGCAGGATCCGGAAGACTGGTGGCAGGCAACGATCAAAAGTATCCGCAAGGTCCTCAAAGCAGGCAAAATCAAAGCCGCGGACGTCAAAGGGATCGGCCTGAGCGGGCAGATGCACGGCAGCGTGTTTCTGAATAAGAAGCACGAAGTCATTCGCCCTGCTCTGCTCTGGAACGATCAGCGAACGGCAGCGGAGTGTGCAGAAATTGAACAGCGGGCCGGCGGTCGCAAAAAGCTGATCAAGCTGGTCGCGAACCCGGCCCTGACGGGCTTTACTGCGCCCAAGATTCTCTGGTTGCGGAATCAGGAACCGAAACACTTTGACAAAACCGTCCAGGTGTTATTGCCCAAAGACTACATCCGCTTCCGCCTGACAGGGGAATTCGCGACCGAAGTCAGCGACGCATCGGGAACCCTGCTGCTGGATGTGAAGCAACGGAACTGGAGCCGTCCCCTGTTGAGCAAGCTGGAACTGGACGAGAGCCTGCTGCCCGATGTCTATGAATCGGAAGATGTCAGCGGCCACCTGACCGAAGAGTCAGCCCGTCTGCTGGGCCTGTCTAAAGGTGTGGCTGTGGTCGGCGGCGGGGGTGACCAGGCTGCGGGCGCTGTTGGCAACGGCATCGTGAAAAAAGGGGTGATCTCCGCCACGATGGGGACCAGCGGCGTGGTTTTCGCGCACAGCGATGAAGTTCAGATCGACCCCGAGGGACGCGTGCACACGTTCTGCCATGCGGTGCGCGATAAGTGGCACGTGATGGGCGTGGTGCTCTCCGCCGGGGGCAGTCTGCAGTGGTATCGCAATCAGTTGTGTGAACAGCAGGTGGCAGAAGCGAAACGGAAGAAGGTCGATCCCTATGAGTTGATCTCGGCGCAGGCGGAACAGGCCCCTCCAGGAAGTGAAGGCTTATTTTTTCTGCCTTACCTGACTGGCGAGCGGACTCCGCACGCGGATCCCGATGCCCGGGCCGCCTGGATCGGTCTGAGCTTAAGGCACGGACGCCCCCATCTGAGCCGGGCTGTCATGGAAGGAGCTACCTATGCCATGCGGGACTCGCTGGAAATCATCAAAGAGCTGGATATTCCCGTCCGGGAGATTCGACTCTCCGGCGGTGGGGCTCGCAGTCCATTCTGGCGGCAGCTGCAGGCTGATATTTACGGACAGAAGGTCGTGACCATCAATGCCGAAGAGGGCCCCGCGTATGGAGTTGCGCTGCTGGCCGCTGCAGGAACCGGGGCTTATAAGGATGTGGTTGAAGCCTGTTCGTCAACGATCCGTGTGGTCCAGAGCACGAGCGTAAACTCAAAGGCAAAACGCATCTACAATCAGGCCTATCCCGTGTACCGCGATCTGTATAGTTCCCTCAAAGATGATTTTCCCCGCATCAATCAACTCCTGAAGTAAGCTGCTGTCCACTATTCCCAGGGGATTCCGAATCTGAGAACCGGTAAACGCTGCTATTGCCGCCTGCGGGAAACACATGTTTCACAACTATTTTTCGTGCGTTCAATTGTGTAACTGAGGCGAAACAGTTAGTTTAAGATGGGAATGGACGCGTACTTTATGACGAGTGTTGACGTCTGTATTTGGGCAATCCCCATGATCAGAATAGAGTTCATCGAAGTCTGGCTTAACGGATGCCGAAATAATCCATGACAGGTCCCCAAAACCCGACTGGATCAATATTGGATATCGTGGTAGAAAATGTCAGACAAGCTCCACTAATCCACATGCCTTCCCAAGACAATTTCAGAAAAATCGATTATATTCTTAACGCTTCAGCCAGGTTGATTGCATCAGCTAACTGAAGGCGGGCAAAACCTTGATCGGCAGGCGTTGAATTGCGTTGATAAAGTGTAGGACACTCTCTGCAGATGACCAAACAATCGGTAAATAACAGTGGATCGAGTCAGGGCCCTTTTTGCGTCTGGTCCGGTATCGACTTTATCAACTTCGTCAAACTGATGCGACTACGTCCCACCATTCGCTGGTCTGGTCTCTACCGGCTGATTTCCTCCGGCATCCTGAGTGTCTCCAATTCCTGTCTGAGTGCGTTGGAAACTCTGGTTTACAGCAGGAAGGTCAAACGGACGAAGCTGGAATCTCCCGTGTTTATTATCGGGCACTGGCGGAGTGGAACCACACTGCTGCATAACCTGATGTCGATGGATGAGCAGTTCATCTATCCTAACATGGGTGCGATGCTGTTCCCTTCGCACTTCCTGCTGACCGAACCTGTTCTCAAGCATGTCGTTAAGCGGTTGATCCCCAAACAGCGACCGATGGACAATATGCCGGTGACCTGGGACCTCCCGCAGGAAGATGAGACCTCGATCATGCTCCTGCATCTGATGTCGCCTTACCTGGCGATTGCCTTCAGCGATCAGGCTGAGGTCTACGATCGATTCTACGAGCTCGATCAACTGACGCCCAAAGAAGACAAAGTCTGGCGAGACACCTTCCGCTATTTCATGCAGAAGCTGACTTACCGGGCCGGCGGTAACAAGCATGTGCTGCTCAAATCACCCACGCATACGTTCCGCATCCGGTTCCTGCTCGACATGTTCCCCGATGCCCGTTTCATTTACATCCATCGGAATCCGTATAAGGTTTACAACTCCACGTTGCACCTGCGGAAAACCATGTTCGGCGATAACGGCTTTGCTCCCCTCGACATGGAAAAACTCGAAGAGGACATGGCGAACATCTACGTCAACCATCTGCACGTCTACGAACGGGATCGCCAGATTGTTCCGGAAGGACAGTTACACGAGGTCAGCTTTGAAGATCTCACCGCCGATCCGGTCGGCGAACTCAAAAAGGTCTATGAGCATCTGAATCTGACCGGATTTGACGATCTGGAAAAGAATATGCAGCCGTATTTGAAGGATCAGAAATCCTACAAAAAGAACAAATACGAAATGGACGCGGCCCAGGAAAAGAAAATCTACGAACGCTGGCAGAAAGCCTTCGAACTGTTCGGCTACGAACGGTTGCCTTCCGACGCCCTGATCAAGAAAGCCCGCGTCGCCTCCTGAGCCCGTTGAACGCTAGTCCTTCGTTTCGGAAGTCTCGTCATCCTCAGATGATTGCGATTTCCCCTGATGCTTCTGCCTGAGCTCAGAGAGCTGTTTCTCCAGTATTCGCTGTTGATCCTGGATGCGCGAGATTAATGTGGTAGAACGTACTCGAGAAGCACTCATGTCTCCAATCGCGCTCAGGATGACCCAGAAGGCGATCAGCAGGATGCCTAGCCAGTAAACGGCGAACAGGCCCGGGTAGGTTTTCCAGGGCATATACGGAGAATCACCAATGACAATCAGGAAACCGATCAGAATCAAAAGACTCGAGGTTTGCATCCGCCTGCGGTATTGTCGGGAGAAAAACTGATAGTCATCATCGCTCAGTTCATCATCATGTTGCCGATGAAACCAGGAAGTGCGATGTAACTGAATCAATCCTGCTCCGAATAAAACCAGGAGTGTGCCGACAATAATGCCGGGAATGGTATCTGCCACAATAGGTACATCCTTGAGAGTTGGTGGGGGAACCCCCTTGATCTGCTGAAATGTCGCCATTCCAATCTTCCAGTCTGCTCAGTTTCAAGTCTAACAAATTCAGTTTCAGATGAAACGCGTCCAGTGAAATTTTATTTTGCAGACCGACAGGGTGGGGAAACATAGAGAAAACGGCGAAACCACGTTTTAGGGCCGATTGAACTCAGGCTGCGGGGAATGAATGAGTTGGTTGATTTTTCGCAACATCGTCGGTGGGGAGAAACTCCGTTGCAGCAGCGAAGCCTGTTCAATTTCGGATCAATGTTCGTCTGTAGACGAAGCGGAAATGACCGGAGGCAGCGAACGAAACAGGATCGTAAAATAGACGCCTACCAGGAGAATTCCGGGAATCCACCACCAGAGCGTCGTGGCTAGTTTCTCTGTGGAAGGCGACGTGTTATAGATTGTCAGATGATGCTCCGGATTCAGCCCGGGGAGCAGGTTGGGGTAGAGTGCAGCGGTGCCGCCAAAGAGGAACAGATAAATAAATGCACCGGAACACAGAAACGCAGACAGATGCCGCTGCCGTTTGCGGAACAGCAGTGAGCCTCCCAGCGACAGGAGTGCCAGAACAGGCAGAATCCACATCCAGGGATGTGAGGAAAAGTTTCCGCGGGCCTGCGTCTGTACCTGGTAGCAGGCGGCAAACATGACCAGGGTGAGCAGCAAGGAACCGCCCCACAGCCAGGCGGCACCCTTGAGTGCCCGCTGCTGGATCACGCCATCCGTTTTCGCAATCAGCCAGAGTGCACCATGATGCAGCAGAATCGTCGCGGACGTAATGCCTCCCAGAATGGTGAACCAGTCCAGGATCCCGGTCTGTTTGCCGATGCGAAAATTGGTCCACAGTGGTTCAAAGAAACTGCCGGTAGCATCCAGGGGCACGCCCCGAAAGACATTCGCCATCGCGGCACCCAGGATCACGATCAGCAGCCCGCTGGAGACAAACAACATCATGTTCCAGAAATGGATCCACAACGAGTCCTCGAGAAAGTGCGGCAGTTCAATACTGATGGCCCGGAATATCAACAGCCAGACCACCATCGTCAGGGGCAGATAAAAGCCGCTGAACATCGAGCTCAGAAAGCCCGGGAAGGCCATCATCATCGTTCCGCCGGCGGCGATCAGCCAGACTTCGTTCCCGTCCCACAGGGGGGCAATCGACTGCATGATCTGCTTTTGCTCCGCCCGGTTTCTGGCCAGAAGCAGATGCAGCACACCGACACCCAGATCGAAGCCATCCAGTACCACATAAGTGGCAATCATGAATACCAGTAGTAGTAACCAGACTGTTTCCATTTCGCTCAAGCACCCTCTGCGGTAGCAGCATCAGTTTGATTCAGGTTCAGTGCCTCCGGTCCCTGTCCGATCAGGCGGGTGGCCAGGAAGAAATACAACACGGACAGCAGCAGGTATAATCCCATAAATCCCAGTAGCGTGAACAGCACGTTGCCCTCAGAGATATTCCGGGAAGCACCGTCTGCCGTTTTCATCAACCCGTAAATCAGCCAGGGCTGGCGACCAATTTCAGCCGTAAACCAGCCGGCAGTATTCGCAATAAACGGAAAGGGAAGCGAGAGCATCAGCAACCAGAGTAGCCAGCGGGTGGTATGCAGTTTCCCTTTCAGCAGCATCAGGATGCTCAGACCCATCAAAGCAATAAACAGTGTCCCCAAACCGGCCATGATGTGATAGGAAAAGTACAGCAGTTCGATATTATCCGGCCAGAGATCCCGGTCATAAGCCGTCAGCCCTTTCACCTCCGCATTCCAGCTGGAATAAGTCAGGAAGGAAAGCACGTGGGGAATAATGATCGGGTTGTCGATCTTGAGTTCTTCCAGGTTGGGCTGGCCGATCAGCACCATACCCGCACCGTCTTCGGTATGGAAGTGCCCCTCCATGGCTGCGAATTTGACTGGCTGATGCTTGAGTACCTGCTTGGCCTCCCAGTCGCCTGTCGGCATGACGGCGATCAGGCAGGCGGCAAATCCGACGATGACTGAGACTTTCAGAAACCGGCGCGAGACTTCCACATGTTTTTCTTTGAGCAGATAGTAAGCGGCAATCGAGGACATTGTAAAACAGCCTGTAATCACAGAGCCGGTCATCGTATGCAGATACTGTTTCAACGCCCAGGGATTACTGAGCAGGGCCCAGATGCTGGTGAGATGATACACGCCGTCCTCGTCGATGCGGTAACCCACCGGATGCTGCAGGAACGCGTTGGTACAGATAATAAAGTAGCCACTCAGCCACGTACCCGCCATCAGTAGAAACGAAACGCCCCAGTGCAGCGGCTGGCTCAGTTTCTTTTCGCCAAAGATCAGCAGATACAGAAACGTGGATTCCAGAAAGAAGGCGAACATCCCCTCCATCGCCAGAGTCTGGCCCAGGATCGAACCGGTTGATTTCACCAGTTGCGACCAGTTGGTACCAAACTGAAATTCCAGTGGAATTCCTGTCACCACGCCCATCAGGAAGGTCAGACCAAAGATTTTCAACCAGAAACGAGCCGCCACATCGGCCCAGGCATGGCCCCGCAGGCCCAGAGTCTTCAGAATGAAAATCAGCAGCGCCAGCCCCATCGTCAGCTGGGGAAACAGGTAATGGAACGAAGCAGTAAAAGCAAACTGCACGCGATGTAACAGGAGTGTATCCAGCATTCCTCTGATTTCCAGACGCAGTGATCAGGGGCTTTCTCTCGAACAACGCCCTGTTTGAATATTAGTTGTTTGATTCAGGAATATTCTGTAGCCAGTAAATCATGACTTTCCCTACTTTTTCCAGGCTGGCACCCGAGCAGGCACGTGGGATATCCCGGGTTGTGTGCCAGGCCGGATAATCGAAATCGATGATATCACAGGTGGGGATGCCCGCGATTTCATTCAGTGGTAAATGATCATCCCGGATTTCAAATTTGGCCTGGGGAATGAACTGTCTGACACCGACTTTTTGAGCAGCCAGCCAGATACTGCGGGTCAGCTGCGGTGCGAATTTGATACTGTTCTTTTCCATGTAGATCGCCAGATTTTTATCAGCAATCATGTCAAACAGCACACCGTAAACATAGTCATAGTCCCGCGGTTCCGATTTATATTGATTCGCGAAATATTTGGAACCCAGAAAATAGGGATCATTATCCCGGTAGACCAGTTCTTCGCCGTCAAAGAACACGAAATCAACGCCATAGCCGTGACTGATTTTTAACTCGGGCATGAGATTCCCCAGTTCCATCAGAAACGCGACCCCGCTGGCACCATCATTGGCGCCGATAAACAGTCCCTGGGGACGATAACGGTCTCGGTCGGGAAACGGGCGCGTGTCGTAGTGGCAGGCCAGCAGGATCCGTTTTTTGGCTTCCGGGTTCCAGCTGATAATCATATTGTTCATCCGCACGGGGGTGCCACGCAGTGGATGGGGTGCGTCAAAGGATTGAAATTTCACCTGCGCTTTCAGTTCCCGGAAATGCTCTGCAATCAGCTTCTGCTGCTCGGCCATACCGGACGAACCACTGACTCGCGATTTCAGGCGGCAGACCTTGGTCAGATAACCAAACGCACGAGCCGCATCAAACTTCGGTTCGGCAGCGAAAGTGCTGTTGACGGAACAAACGAGGAGGAGCGCCCAGAGGATCGCTGCGTACCTGAATAGCGAAGCGTGATCGCGCAATCTGTTTCGTCTGCCTGGTCTGATTGGTCGCATTACCTGCCTGCTGTCTGAAAAATCCGTTCGAAAAATGTAATCATCTCGCTGCATGGTATCTTACATCAATAGTAACTTGATCGACATACCAACTATAGCCACATACAACACCATCCGGATGAATGATTCCCCCTTGCTCACGGCCAGATGGGAACCGATCCAGCCTCCGACCGACATGCCGACGGTCAGGATCAACCCGGTCACCCAGTCTATTTTACCCTGCCAGGCAAAGATTCCGATGGCGGCAATCGTGTAAATCGCCACGATGAACACCTTGTGCATGTTTGTACGGACCAGATCGATCTTCATCAGGTTATTCATAATGGCGATCAGGATAAATCCGATGCCCGCCTGAATGAAGCCCCCGTAAAAACCCGCCAGGACCATCAGCAGATGACCTGCCAGCGAATGGCCTGGTTCTGCTTGTGGTTCGGTTGACTCAGCAGACACCGTGGGAACTGCTGCTTCCGGACCTGATGCAGTTTCCGGCTCTGTTGAACTTTCTGGCTGCGGTTTTTTCTTTTTGCGCTGGCCCAGAATCATCGTCACCAGCACACTCAGCATCACCGCGGCCAGTATCCGGTTGAACCAGACTCCGGTCAGCTTCGTCCCCAGAAACGCACCCAGAAAAGTACCGGGCAGAGCGCACAGCGCCAGTGAAAAACTGAGTTTAAAATCGGAAAATCCTTTCTGCCGAAAACCGGCGATCGCGGTCAGGTTCTGCCCTAAAATCGCGACTCGGGCGGTCCCATTGGTAACCGCCCCCGGGATCCCCAGGAAGACCATTGTCGGCATGACAATCAGCGAACCACCGCCCGCCAGCACATTCAGGATGCCGGCAATCAGGCCGACTCCTGCCAGTAATAGATTCTGCCACCAGTCCAAGGGATTTGACTTTCTAATCAGGCACTGAAATCGAAGTTCAGATGGTTGTCATCCGTTGCGAGGGATATAATGTGTTGTAATGGCGTTTCAGTTTAAAAGTTTCCGCAGCAGAGTACCAAGTCAATCATGATGAATTTACGGCAAACCCCCGTTTTCTTTTTTCAGAAAATGCCGTTCTGGTCTGCCGTTTTCTGCGCGACACTTCTGATTTCTGTCTCGTCCTGCCAGTCAAAAGCAGAAACGGAGCCCGCGCCGACCACATCCGATCCACGGCAGGTAACAAAGTCGGCAGCCAGAGTACCACTGGAAATCGGAGACTGGAATCGCGTGGAAGCACTGGTCCAGGAACACCAGGGCCAGATTGTGGTCGTCGATCTCTGGTCCAATTCCTGTCAGCCCTGCATGCAGGAGTTTCCGGAATTCGTCTCCCTGCAGAAACGTTTCCCGGAAGCGGTGGTCTGTATTTCCTTCAACTGCGACTACTTCGGCGGCAGACGGCATCCACCGGAATCGTTCCGCCCGCAGGTGGAGCAGTTTCTGACGAAACATCAGGCTCACTTCCCCAATATTCTGAACAATGTGGCCTCGGACGAATTCTTTCCCTCAATTGATCTGGCTTCGATTCCGGCAACCTATGTGTTCGATCAGGAAGGAAAAGTCGCGAAACGGTTCGACAACGATCATCGTGAGTACGGCAGGGGAGGCTATACGTACCAGAAGGACGTGATTCCGTTTCTCGAATCGCTGCTGAAACAACAGCCGACTAAATAACCAGGGCGGCAATCAGGCCGGAAAGCACAATCCCGTCCCAGGTTCCTGCACCACCGATGCTGATCGTGGGGGCTTCCAGTTTTTTGAAGTCGTTCCAGTGCATCAGGTCGGCTCCAATCAGGGGGCCGGAAATTCCAATGATGAAGGCGACTGGTGCGTGCAGCGCCTGGAAATCACGGCCTACCTCACCCGCCATCGGACCCAGGATGCCAAAACCCAGGATCGTCGCACAGACCGCCACCAGCGGAGGGATAAAGAAAGGAATCACGATTCCCATTCCCGGAACCAGCCGGGAGACGCGATTACAGATCAGGGTGTTCAATGCCATGCCCCCCAGCATGACCAGTGTCGGCGTCTGTCCCCCGGCAAAAATAAACCGCGAGAGCCAGATCGCCAGCAGCACCGGTATCACACAGCCCCCCAGGTTGATGGCCACAATGGCTTCCTGGCGCAGCTTCTGCATCTGCGGCATGATCTGCATTCCCGCCAGGGGTTCAAAATAGGGGACGTTCACCTCTTTATCCAGCGGGAAGCGGGCGATGGGAAAATTGATCAGCGAACCGAAGATCATCCCGAACAGGACCAGCACTGCGGCCTGGGGGCTCAGATGCAGGTTCCGCAAGGCGGTTTCTGCCAGGTTGACGAACATCAAAGGCAGGATACAACCCAGAAAAATCATCAGGCTGAACAGCATGCAGCCGGCGGCCTGGGGATTGGCGTAGGGGTTTGGTTGCGGGCTCGACACGGGGTTTACTCTTTCCAGTCAATCTCTGTTAGCAAGCGGCTCTATTCGCGAGCAGCTCTGTCGGAGAGCGGCGATTGGATACATTTACACAGGAATTCGGCCCGGGGGACCGACTCCCGCGTCATTTTAGCGGCTGAGGTTTCATTTCTGCAGGTTTTCAGCGGGAATATTCCGAACAATTCCTACCTTCTCTGCGAATTCGTCCACCAGAGGCTTCCGGTAAGGATGATTTTCCCCGACGTCCCGCTACAATTCAAAGTATGGCAGGAAACTCTTTTGGACAGGCCTTTCGGATCACTACAGCTGGCGAGAGCCACGGTCCGGGCAATGTAGTCATTATCGACGGTGTTCCCCCGGGAATTCCGATCAGCGTGGAAGATCTGCTCGTTGATCTCAACCGTCGTAAACCGGGACAGAGCAAGATCGTCACCCAGCGGAAAGAAGCCGACCATCCGGAGATTCTGTCCGGCGTCTTTGAAGGGGTGACCACCGGAACCAGCCTGGCGATCCTGATCCGCAATGAGGATCAGCGCAGCAAAGACTACAGCGACATCAAAGACAAGTACCGTCCGGGGCATGCTGACTACACCTACGATGCGAAATACGGGTTCCGCGATTATCGTGGCGGTGGACGCTCCAGTGCCCGCGAGACCAACGTCCGCGTCGCTGCCGGTGTGGTCGCCAAGAAAATCCTGCAGACAGCCTTCGGCGGCAGCATCATCGGTTATGTGACCCAGGTGGGACATCTCAAAGCCGAGATTGCCGATCCGACTTCGATTACTGTCGAGCAGGTCGAGAAGTTTGCCGACGGCTCACTGAATCCGGTCCGCTGTCCTGATCACGAACTGGCACAGGAGATGATTTCCTTCATCGATCAGATCCGCAAAGCCGGTGATTCGATCGGTGGTGTTGCGGAAGTCGTGGCCCTCAATGTTCCCCCGGGACTGGGCGAGCCCGTGTTCGACAAACTGAAAGCAGACATCGCCAAAGCGTTATTCAGCATCCCCGCGGTCCTGGGAGTCGAATACGGTTCCGGTTTCGGCTGTGCCACCATGCGGGGCAGTGAGAATAATGATCACTTCGTCGCGGAAAAGACTGACGGGGCACCGGTTATCAGTACCGACGGCAATCGCCATGGCGGCAGCCTGGGAGGTATCTCGACCGGACAACCCCTGGTCTTTCGAGCGGCTGTCAAACCGACCAGCAGCCTGCTGATTGAACAACCAACCGTCACGCGGGAAGGCGAAGCAACGACCATCCGAACCAAAGGCCGGCACGATCCCTGTCTGCTGCCCCGGTTCGTCCCGATTGCCGAAGCGATGCTGGCCATCACGCTGGCGGACCATTGGTTACGCTGGCGGGCACAGTGTGAGACGGTTCCGGATCGATCCTACGATATTTAAGAAAGTCTCGCCATGGCCTGGATACAGAAACAGATCCGCCTCCCCGCACTGCCACGCGGTTTTCATATCGTGACGCGGGAAGTCCTCAGTGAAGTTCCCGAACTGGCGCAGATCGAAGTGGGCTTGATGCACGTTTTCATCATGCATACCTCGGCTTCCCTGTCGATCAATGAGAATGCGGATCCGGATGTCCCCGTGGACCTGGAGATGTCTTTCAACAGGATCGCCCCGGAATCATTTCCCTACGTGCATACCTGTGAAGGCCCCGATGATATGCCGGCGCACGTCAAAGCCTCCATGATCGGGAATTCACTGACGATTCCCATCAGTGGCGGTCGACTTTGCCTGGGGACCTGGCAGGGAATTTATCTCTGTGAGCATCGGAACCACGGCGGCAGCCGCAGGCTGGTCGTGACGATTCAGGGCGAATAGTCGCGCCTTATTTACCGACACAATACAGGTGCTTGCTCGAGCGGATAAACAGGTCGCCATCACTGATTGCGGGCGAGGCACTGAAATCTTCCTCGTCATTGGTCAGGCGGTTGACGGCCAGTTGTTCCAGTTTGTCGCCGGCTTTGATCACATACGTTTCACCCGAACGGGAAACGAAATAGATCTTGCCATCGGCAACCACGGGTGAGGAATAGTCACTGCCACGGAAACCGCCGCCTCCCCGTCCACCAAATCCGCCTCGCCGGGGAGGTTCTTCGCTGGCAGTAGATCCGCTGTCGGATTCCAGTCTACCGCGAAAGATCCGCTCGCCTGTCCTGGCATCGATGCAGTTGACGATGCCGCGGGAGAAGAAATAGATCCGACCGTCATAGAGAACCGGGGTTTCAATGCGATTCGCATCCCGCCCTGACCAGAGAACGTGTGATTTAGAGACGTCCCCTTTGCCATCCGCCTTGACGGCGATCGATCCGCCGCCCCGGCCTTCAATGCCGTACACCACACCATCCTTGCCGGCGATCACGCTCGAGCAGTAGGTGTCGGTCGACATGGCTTCGCAGTACCAGCGTAGTTTTCCATTGTCCGGGTTCAGGCCCCAGATTTCATAAGGCACACCGATGACCAGGTCAGTCCGTTCTTTATCAACAGGCACCAGGATCGGAGTCCCCCAGGTGGCATTGAATCCCGTGGATTCCTGTCGCCACACTTCCTTACCCGTTTTCTTATTCAAAGCCACCATCGCTTCGCTCTCGGCAGAAGCGGTGACGATCAGCAGGTCCTTATACAGAATCGGGCTGGAAGACGAACCCCAGCGGCGGGGATCGAGTTCATCTCCCACGATGGTCTGCCAGAGCTGGTTCCCCTCCATGTCATAAGCGACTGCGCCGGACTTCCCAAAGTAGGCATAAACGTGTTTGCCATCGGAAGTGGGCGTATGCGAAGCGAATCCGTGTTCAGCAAACATGCCGGTGTAGACATCTTCCGGAAGCACCGGTTCCACACTGCGATCCCAGAGAATTTTTCCCGTTTTACGATCCAGGCAGATCAGATGTCGCCGGAGGTCTTTCTGATCGCCGGGAGGCGCATTGCGGCTCGTCCCGTAGCCCGACCAGCAGGTGACAAACACTTTGTCACCCACAATGATCGGGCTGGAGGAACCGGGACCTGGTAGAGCCACTTTCCATTTCAGGTTTTTCTGACTGCTCCATACCGCAGGCGTAGACTGCGTTTCGTCAGAAACTCCCGATCCGTTTGGTCCACGAAATCGCATCCAGTCTGCCTGAACGCTTGAGGAAATCAACATCAACAAAGCGAAGACAGCAATTCGGGACTGCATGTGATGGTCCTTTGAAAACAGGATGCGTTGATGAACCAAACGGAAAAATGGGTGCTTAGTTATCAGATTCAGGGCGTTTGGGGCGATCGCCGTCTGAGTTGCGACGTCCCCGGTCACCTCGATCTCCACCACGTGAACGGAAGCGGGCGTTGAACTGTTCTGCTGTTTTGGTCAGTTCTGCTTTATCCAGTTCCTTGTCCTTGTTGGTGTCGATGTTATCGAACATTCTCTGCATCCGTTCGGGAAGTTCATCTTTGGTGAGTTTGCCGTCTTTGTTTTTGTCATTGGCCATCATCCGTTCGACAAAGTCTCCGCCACCACGGTTACCCTCACCGCGGTTACCGAAACCGCCAGGGCCAAATCCGCCGGGGCCACGACGATCACCGTCACGACGGCCGAAGCCACCGAAATCGGGACGCAGTTCGTCCTGTGACAGTTTTCCATCTTTGTCTTTATCCAGTTTCTGGAGTGCGGCGGTGGCATTGTTGATTTCTTCTTTGGAAAGCTCACCATCCTTGTTTACGTCGAGAACGACAAAGATCGGGAGCATCATCATGAAATTACCGCGCCCCCCTGGACCTCCTCGTCCGGGACCACGATCACGAGGCCCACGCTCACCAGGAGCACCATCGCGTGGTCCACGGTCACGTCCTTCCGGCCGGTCACCGCGCTGGGGACGATCGCCTCCTTCAGGAGGTTGAGCTGAAAGCAGGGTTGTGGCACTGATTGCGAGCAGTGTGGTGCCAACGGAAAGTAGACGAGTCAAACACATCTGAGAGTCTCCGAAATGTAATTTAGAAATGTTAAGTTGATTCTACCAACAAGGTTACATTATTGTCTGTCGGATTCGAATGAACAGGTGGATTCGCTGACGCTTTACCTGTTCCCCGACTTTTGTAGCTGTAACGTATCTGATCGAATTCAAACTACAAAAATCAAACACGGAAGACGAGAAAATGTTTCGAAAAACTCGGCAATCATGGAATTTTCATCGAAGGAGTTATCTGACCTGACCGTCAGCATTGATCAACAAAAAACGCCCGCAGAATTTCTGCGGGCGCTGTTCACATTCGTTCGTGCTGACGAGTTCAGCTGTCCTGAGTGGATTCCACTTACTTAAAAGCGGTAATCCCCGGCATTGCGACTGGCGGCACCGGCAGGGGGCCCCATTCGTAGCTCGCAGGAGTCAGATCTTCTTTCGAGTTCATGGCTTCATCCCAGGTAATGCTCTTACCCGTATAAGCAGCCATGCGACCCATGATTGCCAGCATGGTGCTCTTGGTCATATAGTCACCATTGTTGATCGGATTCCCCGAGCGGATGCTTTCGAAGAATTCATCATGCTCGACCTGATACATGTTCTTGCTCTTACCACGGAAATCCCAGGTCTTTTTGCCCTGGGGATCATAGATCCGATGCTTGAAGACATCGACGCGGCCCTTGGTGCCGAAGACATGATCCGAGACATCGACGGCACAACCATCCTGCTGCCGGCAGCGGCTGAAGCCTTTCACGCCGTTCGGATATTCGTAGACAATCGCAAAGTGGTCATAGATATGACCGTACTCTTTGCCGGTTCGTGTCTGGCGTCCGCCGGTACCACTGCAGGCAATCGGAGTCTGGTCGTTCATGGTCCAGGCCATTTTATCCAGGCTGTGGACATGCTGTTCGGTATTGAAATCGCCGGACAACCAGGTGAAGTAGAGCCAGTTGCGCATCTGCCATTCCATGTCGCTCCACTCCGGTTCCCGTTTGAACATCCAGAGACCGCGGGTGTTGTAACTGCACTGGATGGCCATGACATCGCCCACAGCGCCTTCATGAATCTGATCGAAGGTCTTGCGCATCCCTTCGTGGTAACGCCAGCAGAGACCGGAAACGATCGACAGGTTTTTCTCTTTCGCCAGCTTGCAGGTTTCCATGACAGAACGTACGCCCGGAGCATCGACGGCGACCGGCTTTTCGGCGAAGACATGTTTGCCTGCTTCAATCGCAGCCCGCAGCTGCATGGGGCGGAAGTGAGGCGGGGTGGTCAGCAGAACGACATCCACACAGTCGATGACCTTCTGGTAGGCATCGAAGCCAATGAATTTATGGTCGGCGTCGACCTGAACCTGCTCGGCGACCTGGTTCTTTTTCAGGTTCTTATAGCTCTTGTCCAGATGATCGTAGAAGGTATCACCCATCGCGACCAGTTTGGCATTCTTATCGGCAGACAGTGCCTGGGCTGCGGCACCGGTCCCACGGCCTCCACAGCCGACCAGACCGACGCGGATCTCATCACTGCCGGCGGCAAAGACGCTGGATTGCAGGGCGGCTGTCGGAGAAGTTCCCGCAAATACACTGCCTGAAAGGGTCGAAGCAGCGACCGCTGCCGATCCGGTTTTGAGAAAGTCACGACGCGTCGTAGACGCGGGAATCTGATTGTTTTCAGTATTCATAAGAGGGTCCTGAGATAATTAGTTTCATTACAAAATTGATGCTTTAGGATACCATAGCCGCCACTCTGTTTACGAGGCAAAAACGAGATCTGCTGGTAGTTTTTTGCAGAGCGTTTGAACTGGTGAACAGGGCGGCCAGATTACTGAGTGAGTTTGTCGATATGCTCGCGACCGAAACGTTGCAGGCTGGCGGCACCCAGATTCACGTAATGCTGCCAGGTGGCCTGTAATCGTTCCTGCTGTTGAGGGGTGAGGACTTTGATCTGCCGGGCGGGACAGCCGGCCCAGAGGGTTCCCGGCGGGACATGGATCCCTTCCCGCACCAGGGCACCGGCGGCGATCAAGGCTCCTTTGCCAATCACACAACGGCTGAGGACGGTAGCTCCAATGGCGATCATGGCGTCATCTTCGACAACGGAGCCGTGCACGATGGCTGAGTGTCCCAGCGTCACCCGGTTTCCCAGGATGCAGGGATATCCGTGATCGGTGTGCAGCACCGAACCGTCCTGCACGTTCGTCTCTTCGCCGACTTCGATGTATTCCAGGTCGCCTCGCAAGACACACTGATGCCAGACTGTGCTGTGGGCTTTGAGGCGTACGCGGCCGGTGACGATTGCATCCGGCGTGACCCAGGCGGTGGGATCGATCACCGGAAAGGAATGCAGGGCTTCCCAGTCACAGTCCACGTCAGGATAAGGCAGCTCCGGGGCTGCGGGGATAGACTCTGCTTTGAGAGGCCATTCAGGCAAGGAGTCGGGGTTATTCATGAGAGCTGACCTCCTGTTGCATTGAGTCGGCTTGTGTCGCCTGCGTGAGTGAATTGTTGGGGACCGCGGGGCGTTTTTTCTCCATCAGGAACAGCCCGCCAATGGTGAGTGCGGTTCCGCTCAGCAGCCAGACCGTCAATTCTTCATTGAAAAAGAACACGCCGGCAAAGGCAGCCATCGCGGTCTGGGAGGCGTTGAGCAGGTTCACCCTGGTGACGGTCAGGTATTTCATAGACCCACCGATGGCGAAGAAGGCGATCGCATTCATGATGCCCCCCACCAGCATCACCAGGTATTGCCAGGGTGTTGTCTTCCACAGGATTTCAAAGCCGAGTCGATAAAAAGCGACCGCTGTCAGGCAGACCAGCCCCGTCGTGCTGATCAGAACCAGCGACGCAGAGATGGACATCTCGCCTCGTACCGTCCCGCGAATCATGACCCCACCTGCGCCATAAGCACAGCCGGCGACACAAGCCACAAAGACCGTCAGTGCCACCGTCACCATCGAGCGGGAATGTTGAGTCATGTGCTCAAACACTGATTCTTCCGCCTGGTGCGCGCCCAGGCTGAGCACGACGATCGCACCAGTCAGGATGACCATGGAAACAAACATACGGGGCGTGATCGCCTCTTGCAGAAACAGGCGGCCCAGAATGGCGCCTGTCGCGAGCAGTGTCGCAAAGCAGAGGGGGACGGTAAAGGCCAGCCCGCCCAGGCTCAGCGACCATTGAAACATCACATTTCCGCCAAACTGCATCAGCAGCCCGGTCAGAATCAGGGGGATGACGAGTCGGCGGGGAGGCAGAGCCGGCAGTCCTTTGGAACCGCGATAGGTGACGAGCACCCAGCCCACGATGGTGGCGGGTACGGATTTCAGCGCGGAGATCCAGATCGCCCAGTCAGCATTGTTATCGACGGCTGCTTCACGCAGAGAGATATTCGCTGCGGTATAAGCCAGGGCAGAGAGAAGCCCGAACAGCGTGCCTTTCAGTACGGGAGACATGCCGTCGGGGGCCTGATTTTCAATCTGATCTGTCGCAGCTGGCTCAGGAGGGTTCGCAGAAGACGCTTTAGTAATCTTGTTCACCCTCTTGCTCCAGACGCTGCAATTCGATCAGCCGCGGATCCAGTTCTTCCACGATGGCATAGCGGCCTTCTGACCAGCGGAAGAAATCGACATCGCGGCACTTCTTGCTGCAGAAGGGAAAAGCAGACTGGTCGTCACCCGCTTTGACGGTGACGACCTTGCGACAAATGGGGCATGTTTGAGGTTGGATCATCGGAGCCTCAGACCAAAAGAGTAGCTGAATCGGCGGCTGATTCCCTTATAGATCATTCCCGGAGAAATTTCAAAGGTAATCAGGAATCCGAGGAGGCACTCTTGGTCGAGGAACCAGAGTCACTTTTGGCGCTTTTGGATTCGGAGCTGGCGGCCTGTGCTTTGGAATCGGCTTCGGCTGCTTTTTTGTAAGAACTGCTGCGGTAATCAGTTTCGTAAAAACCGCTTCCCTTAAAGATGATCCCGCCGCCGGCACCGATAATGCGTTTGGCTTTTAGTTTGCCGCACTCAGGGCATTTGCGAAGCGGCTTGGCAGTGATGGACTGAAACACTTCCCACTGATGATGGCACTGGGAGCATTCATAATCATACGTTGGCATCTTTTGATTCTCTCAAAAAACAGTGAATGTAGAACACAAATCAGTTTCCAGCAGGACCGGAGGAGACGATGACCTTACTCGGACGCACCACCCGGTCGTTCAGAATAAAGCCCTGTTCCAGTTCCTGGATGACAGTCATCGGCGGGTATTCCTCTGAGGGCATCTGTTGCAGTGCTTCGTGCCGGTTGGGATCAAAGGGCTGCCCGACCGCTTCAATGGCTTTGACGTTGTGCTGGGCGAAGACGTCCAGAATCTGCTTGGCGACCATTTCAACGCCCTGCTTCAGATCGCTCACGTTGTCTGCATTTTCGGCCGCTTCCACGGCACGCTTCAGGTTGTCCAGCGCGGGCAGCATTGCCTGGACAAACGGAGCCGCAGCATACTGACGCAGTTCGGCCAGTTCCCGCTGATGACGCTTGCGGGTGTTATCCAGCTCTGCCTGCGAACGCAGAAAACGATTCTGGTTTTCATCGCGCTCCGCCAGTGCTGTCTCCAACTGTTCTTCAACGGTCGGAGATCCTTCGGCCGCTTCTGTTTCTTCTGTCTGATTCTGAATGTCTTCCGGTTGTTCCATATCTGTCATGCTTCTGACCTGTAACTTACGCTATTTGGAAACTGATCAACGGATTGTCAAAAAATCTGTAGAGATTGACCGAATCTGATCAGTCAGAGTGAGTGAAATATTCCTTGAGTTTATCGATAAACGAAACCCGGCTCGGGCTGCGGTGCCTGGAAACTTCCGTATGCTCGATTTCAGCCAGTTCCCGCAACAGCTCTTCTTCCCGTTCCGAAATTTTACGCGGCACATCGATCTGCACGATCACATGCAGGTCGCCGCGTCGCCCGCCGTGCGGATTGGGCATGCCCAGCCCCTTCAGGCGGTAGACTTCCCCAGGCTGTGTCCCGGAGCGGATCTTCAATTCGTGCCGTCCCTCTAGGGTCGGGATTTCGATCTCGGCTCCCAGTACTGCCTGCGTGTAAGTGATGGGGACATGGCAGCTGAGTTCCTGTTCCTGCCGGCGGAACAGCGGGTGCTCGTCGACGCTCACCACGACATACAGATCACCACGGGGACCGCCATTCTGGCCGGGGTTCCCTTCTCCTCGCAGGCAGAGCTGCATGCCGTTGTCGATCCCGGCGGGGACTTTGACATCCAGGCTGATTTCGCGAGCGATCCGTCCGTCGCCCCGGCAGTCGGAGCACTTTTCTACGATCACCTGTCCGGCACCGCGACAGCGGGGACAGGTGGTCTGTACCCGAAAAAAGCCCTGCGACTGTACTACCTGGCCGGCTCCGCCACAGTAGTCGCATTCTTCGGGATCGGTTCCCGGTTTCGCACCTGAGCCATGACAGGTTTCACAGGGCTCCTGACGCATAATCTGGATTTCGCGTTCACAGCCCGCGGCTGCTTCCAGCAAATCAATCTGGATGCTGGTTCGCAGACTCTCACCCTGCCGTGGACGATTTCCGCCACGTGAGTTCGAGGAGCGGAATCCGAATCCTTCAAACAGGTCGCCAAACGCGCTGAAAATATCAGACACGTCATGGAACTGATGCGCGCCGCCTGCACCAAAATCAGCATGCCCGTAACGATCGTAATGGGCGCGCTTCTGTTCGTCGCCCAGAACTTCAAAGGCTTCGGCAGCTTCCTTGAAACGTTTGGTGGCTTCCTCATCACCAGGATTCCGGTCCGGGTGATTCGCCAGCGCCATTTTCTTGTAGGCTTTTTTGATCTCTATGGTGGTCACGTCGCGCGATACGCCGAGAACTTCATAATAATCGCGTTTCGATGCCATAACTAAAAACTCGTCATATCTTAAAGTATCGAAATGCCCCCGGTCCGCTACGGAGTCATTTCTGAATCCAGCAGTTCGATCAGAACTGAAAAAAACGGGCCACCCTGTTGCGGCGGCCCGTCTGAGATCACATCATTTCGTCTGAGTATGAAATTCGATTTCAGACTGCAGTCGAACTTATCGTACACTGCCTTCGACATCAGCCAGTTTACCGCCTTCGGTGCTTTCACTGCGGGTGATAAGTACCTGGGTGGTCAACATCAGGCCGGCGATCGAGGCGGCGTTTTTCAGAGCGTTCTTCACGACCTTGGCCGGATCGATAATGCCTGCTTTGAACATGTCGACATATTCGCCGCTGTAGGCATTGTATCCGTTGGCGCCGCTCAGTTCTTTGACTTCGTCAGCGATCACGGCCCCGTCTACACCGCAGTTTTCTGCGATCTGGCGGATGGGACCTTCCAGGGCACGGGCGACAATATTGATGCCGATTTTCTCGTCATCGTTCTTGCCTTTGACATTGTTGACCGCTTCGATGGATCGCAGCAGAGCCACGCCACCACCGGGGAGAATACCTTCTTCCACAGCAGCACGGGTCGCGTGCAGGGCGTCTTCCATCCGGGCTTTGGTCTGCTTCATTTCTGCTTCGGTAGCAGCACCGACAGAAATGATCGCCACGCCGCCGGTCAGTTTGGCCAGACGTTCCTGGAATTTTTCGCGATCGTATTCGCTTTCCGTTTTCTGCAGCTGTCCACGAATCTGTGCGACGCGGGCCTGCAGGGCTTCGGTATCGCCGGCCCCTTCGATCAGCGTGCAGGAATCTTTCGTGATTTCGACCTGCTTGGCCTGACCCAGCTGGCTCAGTTCCACAGATTCGAGTTTGATTCCCAGATCTTCTGAAATCACGGTACCGCCGGTCAGCACGGCGATGTCGGCCAGCATGGCTTTACGACGATCACCAAAGCCGGGGGCTTTGACGGCAGCGATGTTCAGCACACCCCGCAGCTTGTTGACCACCAGAGCGGTCAGCGGCTCACCTTCGACATCTTCAGCGATGATCAGCAGGGGCTTGCCGGTCTGGGAAACTTTTTCCAGCAGCGGAACCAGATCCCGCAGAGCGGAGACCTTCGATTCGTGAATCAGGATGTAGCAGTCTTCCAGGATGCATTTCATGCCTTCGGTGTCGGTCACGAAGTAAGGTGAAATGTAGCCTTTGTCGAACTGCATCCCGTCAGCGAAAGACAGGGTGGTTTCGTTCCCCTTGCCTTCTTCCACGGTGATCACACCATCGCGGCCCACTTTTTCAACGGCATCCGCGATCAGGTTTCCGATCTCGGAATCGTTATTAGCGGAGATGGCACCGACCTGGGCGATTTCCGCCTTTTCCGTGACGGGCTTGGCCAGTTCTTCGATGGCAGCGACGGCGGCTTCGACTGCTTTGTCGATTCCGCGGCGGACGACCATCGGGTTGGCACCCAGTGAGAGACCACGCAGACCTTCTGAGTAGATGGAACGAGCTAAAACCGTGGCGGTTGTCGTGCCGTCACCAGCGATGTCACTGGTCTTGGTAGCCACTTCGTTGACCAGTTTGGCTCCCATGTTTTCGAAGGGATCTTCGACTTCCACTTCTTTACTGACTGTAACACCGTCTTTGGTCACCACCGGGTTTCCAAAGTTTTTATCGATGATCACATTACGCCCGGTAGGACCCATTGTGATGGCTACAGCGTCGCTGATAGTTTGCACGCCTTTTTGCAGCTTGGTACGTGCGCGATCTTCAAACAAAAGTTGCTTTGCCACGCTTATTAACTCCTCTGTTTAACAGGAACGAACATTTGATCGGATTACTCCGTTCTCCCCTGCGTGATTTGTGGTTTGAATTAGATTCTCGACTCAGAGCAGAGACTGAAGTGGAATGAACACGCTCAGCCTCTGTCCGGTGTTCCGATAAAATGACGTTCTTTACTTCATGATTTTGGCGAGGATGTCGCTCTCGCGCAGAATCTTGACTTCTTTACCACCGACTTCGATATCGGTTCCGCCGTATTTGCCGTACAGAACTTCGTCGCCGACTTCAACGGCCACGGGGCAGCGTTCGCCGCTTTCCATCAGGCGTCCCGGTCCGACAGCGATCACGGTTCCGCTCTGAGGCTTTTCCTGTGCTGTGTCGGGCAGCACGATACCGCCGGCTGTGGTTTCTTCAGCGACATTGGGTTCAATAACAATACGGTCATCAAGGGGATTCAGTTCCATTAAGTTAACTCCCGATTATTCCAGTAAGTCTGGTTGTATTTGTGAAGCCGGGATTCAGACCCGGGATAAATTGTTACAAACAACAGGTGGGACCCGGTACAGGTCCCCTGTCAGTCTGCAGGCAGACCGACAAAACGAGACTAGAAGCCTCCCATGCCAGGCATTCCCATACCGGGCATTCCGCCGCCCATGCCAGGCATGCCGCCCATTCCGCCCATGCCACCCATATCGTGGTGGTCGTCATGGTGATGATCGTCTTCTTCTTCCTTGGGTTCTTCAACCACGATGGAATCGGTGGTCATCAGCAGGCAGGCGACACTGGCACCGTTCTGCAGAGTGGAACGCACAACCTTGGCCGGGTCGACGACGCCGAAGTCAAACATATCGCCGTAGCGATCATTCAGGGCATCGTAACCGTAGGAACTGCTCTTGTCTTTCTTGACACGGTTAGAGACAACCGAACCGTCCAGACCAGCATTTTCCGCGATGGAACGCAGCGGCATTTCCAGAACCTTCTGGATCAGAGCCACGCCCAGAGCCTGGTCGCCAGACAGTTTCAGGCTGTCCAGGGCTTTGGCAGATCGCAGCAGGGCGATTCCACCACCGGGGACGATGCCTTCTTCGATGGCGGCACGGGTGGCAGCCAGGGCATCGTCGATCAGGTCTTTGCGTTCTTTCATTTCGGTTTCGGTGGCGGCACCCACATTGATCTGAGCCACCCCACCGGCCAGTTTCGCCAGACGTTCCTGCAGTTTTTCGCGATCGTATTCACTGTCGGTGACGTCGATTTCAGCACGAATCTGATCGGCACGTCCGCTGACGGCTGCTTTGCTGCCAGCACCGCTGACGATGGTGGTATTGTCGGAGCTGACGTGGATCTTCTTGGCCTGTCCCAGGTCTTTGAGTTCCACTGCTTCCAGTTTGATGCCCAGGTCTTTGAAGATCGCTTTTCCGCCGGTCAGAACAGCGATGTCTTCCAGCATGGCTTTACGACGGTCGCCGTATCCGGGGGCCTTGACTGCACAGACTTTGAGGATGCCACGCAGTTTGTTGACCACCAGGGTGGCCAGTGCTTCGCCTTCGATGTCTTCGGCGATGATCAGCAGTGGTGAGCCATCTTTGGAAATCTGTTCCAGCAGCGGTACAAGTACCTGAGCGGAGCTGATCTTTTCTTCGTAGATCAGGATCTTGGCCCGTTCCAGATCACAGGTCTGGTTGTCTTCATCGGTCACGAAGTGGGGAGACAGGAAGCCGCGTTCGAACTGCATGCCTTCTACCAGGTCGACATCAGTGGTGACGCCGCGTCCCTCTTCGACGGTGATCACGCCATCGGCACCGACTTTGAGCAGTGCATCTGCCAGGATCTTACCGATTTCCGGATCGTTGTTACCGGCGATGGTAGCCACGGTCTGGATGGCTTTCTTGTCATTGCCTTTTACTTCTTTGGAGATCTTACCGATCTGCTCGACAACTGCATCAACGGCTTTCTGTACGCCACGGCTGAGTGCCATCGGATCCGCGCCGGAAGCAATGTACTTCAGACCTTCCCGGAAAATGGCTTCTGCCAGTACGGTTGCCGTTGTGGTGCCGTCCCCTGCAACATCGTTTGTTTTCGATGCTGCTTCTTTCACCAGCTGAACCCCCATGTTTTCAAAGGGATCTTCCAGTTCGATGTCTTCGGCAACTGTCACGCCGTCTTTGGTGACTTTCGGTGTTCCCCAGCCTTTGTCCAAGACAGCATTTCGCCCTCGCGGCCCAAGCGTACTGCTTACCGCCCGCGACAACTTAGCGACTCCTGCCAATAAACTCTTCCTGGCCTCTTCGTCAAAGCTTAAAAGTTTTGCCACAGTCTCTCCTCAACCAGCAATAAATGGCCAATAATTTTGCCCATGACCACGATGATCTCTCACACGCCTCGTTCCGCGCTGCCTGTTATCACAGGGGGCCGGCGAGTGAGCACGTTAAATGTAATTACGACAAAGTTGGCAGGATCAAGTCTGGACCCTGTCCATGTCGCCCAGTAATTGCAATCATCATGCCAATCGGAGATCGACGTCGTAAGACCTTTTATATAAGGGGTTAGTGATCAGGGGGCTCTGTAGGTGTGGATGTGGGACTGCCAACATGGCAGAGAAATCACAGCTGTCAGGTCAGGCAGCAGAGCTGGGCTCCGGAGTCAGCCTGCGGGGTGTCAAATCCGACAGAGTGTCGAGTGATCTCAACGGATCAGATTCCCTGTTGTCGATGTGAGCAACAGGTTGCTTAATCCGCAGGCAAGGGGCTGTGTGATTGCCACTTTAATCTGCATCTGAAGCGGAGACGGGAGCAAGTTTAGACAAATATTAATTTATTATGAGATGACGTAAATCTCTGCATGAGAAATAGATAAGTTCTATGTTGCTTGTCGCAAATCAGATTGAGGCACACTGTTTGCATTAAAGCCTTTTACCAAATAAGTGCTCATTTTTATTGATTGGTATTTAGGGGTCTTGATCAGAAATATTTTGATTGTCCAGACAGTAGACAGAACAACCACTGAGAAGACTCCGGGAAAGGTTTGCGACAAAATGAATTGGAAACATGCGCTCATGGGCTTGACGGCAAGCCTTGTCGTTGTTTTAGCAGTATCTCAGCCGGCTTGGGCTTACGACGAAGCAGAAGCCAAAGAAGAAAAGCCGGCAGCAGCAGAGACCGCTGCTCCCGCTGAAACAACAGAAGAAGCACCAGCGGAAGAGGAAGCTCCCAAGCTTTCATTGACGGAACTCTATTATGCACTCGATAACAGTATGTTATTCCTCTGTGCTGTTCTGGTGCTGTTCATGCAGTCCGGCTTTGCCATGGTTGAGTCCGGATTCAACTCCTCCAAAAATACCATCAACATTCTCTTTAAGAACTTAATGGATGTCTGTGCCGGCGTACTGGTTTATTACGCTGTCGGTTACGGACTGATGTATCCAGGTGATGCAGCAACCAACGGTTACTTCGGTTTTGCCGGGTTCGGTATCGGGGAAGCCGGAGATCCAGGCCCAGGTGTCCTGCACCCGCAGGTGGACTTCCTGTTCCAGGTTGCCTTCGCCGCGACAGCAGCCACGATCGTCTCTGGTGCCGTTGCCGGTCGTCTCAAATTCAGCTCTTACCTGATTTACAGTGTCATCCTCACAGGTATCATCTACCCTGTCAGCGGTTACTGGAAATGGGGCGGTGGCTGGTTAGACGCCATGGGCTTCTATGACTTTGCTGGTTCAATCGTCGTACACGCCGTCGGTGGTTTCGCCGGTCTGGCAGGTGCGATTGTTCTCGGACCCCGTATTGGTCGCTTCAAAGACGGCAAGTCGGTTCCGATTCCTGGACACAACATTGCTCAGGCCACTCTGGGTGTCTTCATCCTGTGGGTCGGCTGGTACGGGTTCAACCCTGGTAGTCAGCTGGCATTCGCTGGAACTGATAATACCAACGCTGTGATGCTGATTGCGACCAACACAACCCTGGCTGCAGCCGCCGGTGGTGTGGCCGCGATGATCCTGGGTTGGATCATGTACACGAAACCTGATATCTCCATGGCCCTGAACGGTGTTCTGGCCGGTCTGGTCGGCATCACTGCCAACTGTGACAGCGTCTCCAACATCGAAGCGATTGTCATCGGACTGATTGCCGGTCTGCTGGTCGTCTTCGGGATTCTGGCTCTGGAAAAACTCAAAATCGACGACCCCGTTGGTGCCTTCCCTGTCCACGGTCTGTGTGGAATCTGGGGTGGTGTGGCCACTGGGATCTTTGGTGACTACAACATCGTCACCCAGATTATCGGTTCTGTTGTGATTCCGGCATACGCCTTCATCACGATGTTTATCCTCTTCTCCTTCCTGAAGGTCATCGGACAGCTCCGAGTCTCTGAGGAAGATGAATTGAAAGGTCTGGACCTGTCCGAGCACGGAATGCAGGCTTACCACTAGTCCAACCTGACGCGTACACTGGTACTTTGCAGGAGGTACCTAAAGTGTGACTGACTGATGGCTTGAGAAATGAGTTCTCTCGCCATCAGTTTTTTTATGCGCTGAAGCGCAATTCTGAAAGCGCCTCCTCAAAAGAAATTTCCTGAATTCCTTGTGAACTGAAGACAGCTTGCTTAATGTAACGGAAAGGTATCGACTCACGATAATTCCTTTCGAGCTTGTGTTCGCCTCAGGGAGTGTGGAAATGGCAAAGTATGTGCTGGCGCTGGATCAGGGAACGACCTCCAGTCGATCGATTCTGTTCAATCATCAGGGGCAGATTGAAGCCACCTCGCAAGAGGAATTTGAACAGATCTTTCCCTCTCCGGGACTTGTGGAACACAATCCGGAAGCGATCTGGGAATCACAGCTGGCCACGGCCCGCGAGGTGATTGACCAGTCCGGCGCCGCACTCTCCGACATCGCTGCGATTGGAATTACCAATCAGCGGGAAACAATCGTGCTCTGGGAGAAAGAGACCGGCAAGCCCGTTGCGAATGCCATCGTCTGGCAGAGTCGACTGACGGCAGACCGCTGTGATCAGTTAAAAGCCGAAGGCTATGAGCGCCTGTTTCGAGAGAAAACAGGACTCCTGCTCGATGCTTATTTCTCCGGGACCAAAATTGAATACCTGTTGAATACGATCGAGGGGCTGCGGGAACAGGCCCAGGCAGGCAAGATTCTGTTCGGAACGATCGACACGTTTCTGATCTGGCGTCTGACAGGAGGCAGGGTCCACGTTACCGATCCCACCAACGCCTGTCGTACTTTGCTCTACAATATTCATACGCTCGAGTGGGATGACGAGCTGCTCAACGTCTTCGACATTCCCCGCTGCATGCTTCCGGAGGTCAAGAGCTCCAGCGAAGTCTATGGCGAGACCGCTCCCGAACTGTTTGGTGAACCCATCAAAATTGCCGGGATTGCCGGCGACCAGCAGGCTGCCACCTTCGGGCAGGGGTGTTTCGAACCCGGTTCCGCCAAGAACACGTATGGGACCGGTTGCTTCATGCTGATGAATACAGGCGACAAACCGGTCCTCTCGGAGAACGGTCTTTTGACCACGGTTGGCTGGAGTATTGGCGGTAAGGTGACCTACTGTCTGGAAGGTTCGATCTTTGTCGCCGGCGCTGCGATTCAGTGGCTCAGGGACGGCCTGCAGATCATCGAATCCGCGGCAGAGATCGAAGATCTGGCGGGGCAGGTGGAAGACACGGGGGATGTCTTCTTTGTTCCCGCGTTTGTCGGGCTGGGGGCCCCGTATTGGGATCAGGATGCACGCGGCACTCTGGTCGGTCTGACCCGTGGTGCGACCAGGGCACATGTGTCCCGGGCCGTCCTGGAATCACTCGCATACCAGACCTGCGATGTGCTGCACGCCATGGAGCAGGATTCACAGATTAAGCTGAAAACACTGAAAGTCGATGGCGGCGCCGCTGCGAATAATCTGTTGATGCAGTTTCAGGCGGACATGCTGGATGTCCCCGCACAGCGTCCCGTGGTGCATGAAACGACGGCTCTGGGAGCCGCCTATCTGGCAGGTCTGGCAGTCGGGTTCTGGCACGATCAGGCCGAGGTCACCCGCAACTGGGCACTCGACGCCGAATTCCAGCCTCAGATGGAAGCCTCCCGGCGCGACCAGCTCTATCGGCGCTGGAAACAGGCTGTGGAACGTTCGCGCGACTGGGTCTGATCAGAGAAGCCCGAAAAGCAGCTCACTGCGTTTCAGATATTGCTGGTGGGCAGACGCGCCAGGTTCTGGTCGGTTCCGATGATGAGCAGGATGTCCGATTCCTGAATCTGGTAATCCGGGTGAGGCACACAGTCGGTGGTATAGATCTTGCCGGTGTTCTTCTCGATTTCCGCTGAGTTTCGTTTCCGAATCGCAACCACGTTGACCGAATATTTCAAACGCAGGGCCAGTTCGGTCAGGTTCTTGCCGACAAACTCTTTGGGCGTCATCAGTTCGATCATGGTATAGCCGTCACCTACCTGGATGTAATCTTCCAGGTGGGGATTGGCCAGCAGGCGTGCCAGGTGGGCACCGGCCTGAATCTCGGGCTGAATCACATCGGTCGCACCGACCTGGGTGAAGATTTCCGCGTGAAACTTCGACTGGGCGCGGCAGATGATTTTCGGGACCCCCATCTTTTTGATGATGACGGTGGTCAGCAGGGCTGATTCGAAATTTTCGCCGATCGAAATCACGCAGGCATCGACCTTATCCACGTCCTGGCTTTTCAGTGCCAGTTCGTCGGTAGAGTTCAATCGTACGGCGACCGCAACGTCATCTTTCACTTCGTTGACCAGCTTGTCGGAATGGTCTATCGCGATCACTTCGACTCCACTGGCTCCCAGGCGTTTGGCCAGTTCTGTACCAAATCGCCCCAAACCGATGACTGCTACTTTTATCACGGGATCAGTTCTCCTCTGCAGGATGAATTACTTGTGATGTTCTTCAATTCGGTTTCTCTTTAACCGAGGTTAACCGGTTCTTCCGGGTAATGATATCGGTAAGAAGGTCCGCGGTTCGAGAGCGCGATCAAAGCCGTCAGGGGACCAACTCGACCAATAAACATGGTTACAATGATGACCCAGTGTGAGGGGGTCGTCAAATCAGCGGTGATGCCCGTAGAGACTCCCACGGTCGCAAAAGCACTGGTTGCCTCAAACAGGTGATCCAGGAAAATGGCCTGGTTGTTTTCGAACAGCACGATCAGTAACGTCGATGACATCAGTACCAGAATCCCCAGTGAAATGATCGTCAACGAGCGGTGAATCAGGGTATTGGGGATCGTGCGCCCCATGATTTCAACACGGTCTCTCCCTTTCAACAGCGACCAGACCGACAGGACCGCCAGGGCAAACACAGCCGTTTTCACGCCGCCCCCCGTAGAACCGGGAGAGGCACCCACAAACATCAACAGTACGGCGAACAGTTTGGATTGCGGCTGGTAGGCGCCCAGGTCCACGGTGTTGAAACCCGCCGTCCGGAAAGTAACCGACTGAAACCAGGCGGAATTGAGTCGCTCCCAGAAGGTCAGGTCGTCGCTGGCATGGAAGGATTCCAGCATATAGATGCCGACCGTTCCCCCGACCAGCAGGAAGAGCGTCGTGAAAAAGATCAGTCGCGAGGAGATCGTCAGTCGGACTTTTTGAGTCGGATGATGAAACAGGGGTTTGCGGATCCGCAGGTTGGAAAAATTCGTGATTCCATACAGCATGAAATTGTAATTCACGGCAAAACCCATCCCCCCGATGATAATCAGGGCCGGCATAACCCCCCAGACCTGCCAGTGGTGCCCCATCCCCAGCAGATTGTCGTCCATCAGGCTGAAGCCGGCATTGCAATAACCACTGATCGAGTGAAACAGGCTGAAGAACAGTCGCTCTCTGAAGGGGAGTTCTGGCCAGAGCCCCATCAGGCAGATTGCCCCCAGCAGTTCGGTAAAAATCGTGATTCCCAGGATGGCCAGCACCAGCCGTCGAATATCGCCGCGTTGACTGGACTCCAGCATTTCGCTGAACGTCACGCTTTCCCGGATCTGCATTGAACGACCAAAGGCGGCTGCAAAGAATGCACCAAAGGTCAGGATGCCCAGTCCACCGATCTGAAACAGAAACATGATGATCGTGTGCCCCGTGCGACTCCAATATGTGCCTGTAGGGACCACGATCAACCCGGTGACACAACTGGCGCTGGTCGAGGTAAACAGAGCGATCAGAAACGGAGCGCCCTCTGTCGTTTTTGCTGCGGGATCCTGCACTCGCGCTGAGGGGAACATCAGCAGAATCGTACCGATGGCAATCAGTGCCAGAAAGGATGTCACCACGATCAATGCGGGGTTCCAGCCACGCGAAGAGACGCGACGGATCAGGATGACGGTTTCGTACAAACTCCGCAGGATGACGCAAAATTCGGAAACGCCCAGAATCAATGCCAGTCGACCAGGCGCATCATCGGGCAGCAGATCCTGAAAGATTAATATCAGCAGACTGGCGATCAGCCAGAGACCGCAGAAAAAGAAATGCGCCAGATGGGTCTTAAAGAATTCTTTGCGATCCAGATGCCAGCCATAACGCAGCATCAGGCTCAGGGTGAAATAGCTCATCGCCAGGATAATGGCGGCACCTAATTCCCAGTGGACAACGGTGGTAATCTTCAGCAGGCCATGTAGAATGACTGTGGAGATCAGAGCGATGATCAGCGCAAAGAGTTCCATCCGCCTCAACTGACGACAGCGGCGGGGGTGGTGCGTCTGATAACGGATGCGACTGGGGAGATGCGACAGAGTCATTTGCAGCGTAAGTGTATCAAAAAAATAATTTTATGAAAACCTGTTCAGATTTTATTCGTATTGCACCGCAATTGAAACAGTGAGAATATCGTGCGCGATTTTATTTCCGAAAGTTTGACCCATGACCCGATTCATGGGTATATTCCCTTTACCTCAAAGACCGGGATTCCCGATGAAGAGGTCTCTGAACAGGAAATCATTGACCACCCCTGGGTACAGCGGCTCAGGCACATCCACCAGTTGCAGACCGCCTGGTGGGTTTTCCCCTCTGCCGAGCACATGCGGTTTCAGCATGTACTCGGTGCCATGCACCTCGCCTCCGTCTCCATCAATGCCTGGTATGATTCCCTGAGTAGTGCCTGTCGCAACGTGCCCTCGCTCCCTTATGTAGAAAGCCTGGTCCGGCTGGCCGCGTTGCTGCACGATGTCGGGCACGGCCCCTTTGGACATTTCTTCGACGATCATTACCTGGACCAGTTCAACCTGACCCATGAAGATATCGGCGCGCATATCATCGAGCATGAACTGGGAGACCTCATTCGCGGGATTCGCAGGAATCCCAACGGCCATCTCAATCCGCTGGAAGAACTCGATCCCAGGCAGATCGGCTGGCTCATCCGGCGCCCCTCCGGCGATGCAGACAGCGAGGCTGGAAACCCGGACTGGCTCTGTAAGCTGCGGGCCATGTTCAGCGGCATTTATACCGTCGACAATATGGATTTCGTTCTCCGCGACGCCTATATGTCCGGCTATAACATTCGCGCCGTTGATGTCTCCCGCCTGATCCATTACAGCTTCTTCACATCCGAAGGGCTCACCATTCACGGACGCGGAATGACCGCGCTGGTTAATTTTATTGAAACCCGCGCGAACCTGTTCCGTACGATCTACTACCACCGCACGGTTCGCGCACTGGACCTGGCGCTCGAAGAGATCTTCGCCGAGACCATGCAGCACCTGTTTCATGGCAATCCGCTGGAGCATCTTGATGATTATCTCGGGTTCACGGAGTCCTCTTTCCTCGTCGATGTCGGGCGGTTCCAGAAGAGCTCCGATCCTGTGGTACGTGAACTGGGAGAACGCTGGCAGGGCATTCTCTCGCGCAACGTGGAATGGAAAATGGCCTGCGAACGATCGATCAATTTCCACTCCGGGACGGCAGTTCACACTTCAATCTTTTCTGAACCTGATCTGGTTGAGAAGCGGGTACGAGCCAAACTCCCTCCCGAATTAAAGCAGATTCCTCTCAGGATCGACGTCGCGCGACACTATCATCGTCCCAGCGGCAGGCTGCCCGCCGGGGGCCAGAATTATCTGCTGGATCCCGGCACCGAGCAGACACAGGAACTGCACGACGATGAACTCTTTCGTGCCCTGCCTGTCAGCTTTCTGATCTTCCGCATTTATACACGGGATCACCTCCATGATCTGGAACTCACCAACGCCCTGAATGCCGCGCTGGGGGAAGTCTCAGATTCCAAGACCAACATGTAGTCCACAGAGCGGATGGCACTTGTACAACCGTTGCATTCCCTGAATTCGCATCGTGAATAGAGGCACTCTCTTGAGGAGAATTTCCGAATTTTCCCGCTGAACAGGCAAGACAGTGGTCCTGTTATGTCGGTCGTGTCGGCACAGGAAAATCATTGAGACTGTTTTTCCGGCGCTGACGATAAGTTCAACATGATAGATTTCGAACTGGAACAGATGCTGGGAAACCCGGAATGGTGCCTCGTACTCAAGCACTACAGTGTCATGAAGCGTGAGATGAAAGACCGGGATCCTGAATTTGATGGCTGGATCATTCGCCAGAATGAAGTGGCAGGCGTCGTGCCTGAGCGACTGCCCCGCATCCATGGGAAATTGATCGCCTTCGACCTGCTGAAATTTCAGATTTCCGGGCGGGATTCCGGAGTTTTTTATCAAGTCACCCGCACCGGTGAAAAAATGCTGCCCAGGATGGAAGAACAGCTTGCTGCCGCGGCTGAAGATGCTGCAGGCGATACCACAGAGGAACAGCCACTGGCACGCTCTGCCTGATTCTGCCGGCGTTCTTTTGCTGAGCAGAACGATCTGCATAACCGCTATAAACGATAAACGGCCCCGATTGTGCGAGACAATGGGGCCGTAGTATTCATCGTTGCTCCTGGCTGTGGCAGCCTTCAATTGTGCCAGCAGTCAGAAAAAATCTCTAGCTCATTATGCTTTCTTAGGAGCAGGAGCCGGAGCTTTCTTTGGAGGAGCAGGTGCTTCTTCTACTTTCTTCTTGGCAGCTGGCTTGGCAGGTGCGCCTTCGCAGCTTGTGCAAGGAGAAGCGGTGCAGCACTTGGGAGCTGGTGCACAGCATTTTGGTGCAGGTGCACAGCACTTGGGAGCTGGTGCGGGGCAGCATACGGGAGCTGGCTTGCAGCAGCGTGTGCGAACGGGCTTGCAGCAACGTACGCGTTTGGGTTTGCAGCAACGAACGCGGACCGGCTTGCAGCAACGTTCACGAACAGGCTTGCAGCAACGTTCACGAACAGGCTTGCAGCAAGTGGTCTTTGCCGGCTTGCAGCAACGGTTACGGAAACCAAATGCTTCTGCATCTGATACGCTGAAAGATGCAACGAGCAGAGTCATTGCAGCCATCAAAGAAAGTGTGACAGTTTTTCGAATCATGGTGTACTCCTCAGATTCTCAAGAAAGTGGTTCCACTTCGCCGGAAGATAAGTCACTACCTTCACCCTCCAACGATGTCCCTGAGTCTACGCACTTAGGGAAAACAGGTCTGTTTTTCTGGTTTGGTAAGTTTTACCGGTTACGGTAAATACGCTGATTACAATACCAGAACGAATTGCGATGTCAAAGTAAAGCGAACACGAAAAATAAAGTTTCTCTAAAAATCCTTTATTTCCTGAAGTCTCGCTCTTTCACAGTTTTATCACTGTTTTCAGGCACTTTTAACACCACACATTCGATCAGATCCACAGCCTCTTCCTCTATCCTAGGTCAATTTTCAGGGAACCTCCTGATTTCCTGCGGAGTTTTGCACAAGCTGCGCAAAAAAATTGCACTGTTATTCCTGAGTCCTCTTTGAGCTTATTTCCTTGCAACCATCTCCAGGGAGAAGTACAACCGGTGCTGGCTCTACTAAATCAATTGATAATGCCCCCTGCTCCCCCTCAGATTTCATGGAATGTTCAGTGTCGGTGCCTGCTTCGGATCCTTCTCAGTCTCTGCCAGATCAGCCGCGCCTCTGGAACTGTTGTTCCCGCACGATTACGCTGGCAGATCCTCCTTTGCTGATGGGCATCCTCAATGTCACACCGGACAGCTTTTCCGATGGGGGAGAGGTTACGGATGTGGACGCAGCCGTCAAGAAAGGTTTGCGATTAATCGAGCAGGGTGCTGACATCCTGGACATTGGTGGTGAATCCACACGTCCGGGGGCCGACCCCGTCTCGCTGGATGAGGAACTCCGCCGCGTCGTCCCCGTCGTTCAGCAACTCGCGCAACAGACGGACATCCCGATCTCCATTGATACTACCAAGGCCGAAGTCGCCCGCCAGACCATCAATGCCGGTGCGGTGATTATCAACGACATCTCCGGACTCACCTTCGATCCGGACATGATCCCCCTCGCTGCCCGGACCGGCGCGGGAGTCATCTGCATGCATATCCAGGGCACTCCCCAGACGATGCAGGAGAACCCGGAATATGAGAATGTCGTCACAGATCTGAAGCACTGGTTTCAGCAGCGACTCCAGGAACTGCTCCAGGCCGGCATTCAACCACAGAGTATCGTCCTCGATCCCGGCATCGGGTTCGGTAAAACAGCCGAACACAATCTGCAGATTCTGTCTCACATTCGCGATTTCCAGGCACTGGGCTACCCGGTTCTCATCGGACATTCCCGCAAACGCTTTTTATCGAAGCTCCTCGGACGTACAGTGGAAGAACGACTCGCGGGAACCGTCGGAGTCTCGATTGCCCTGGCTAGTCAGGCCGTTGAGATTCTGCGCCTGCATGATGTCGAAGCCAATCGGGATGCCATCTCGGCCTGGAAAGCGGTCACCGCGCGTGTCACCTGACCATTCAGAAACAACACTGATCATCACTTAATCTGAACCGGCTCCCACAGGCAGCCAAAATACAAGGAATAAACAACATGCAAACATTAATGGGAAAACGAGTTCTCTTTCTCGCTCTGCTGACCGCCCTGGCTCTGAATACAACCACCTTCGCTGCAGAGAAATCAAAACATAATTTCGGACGCTGGGAAAACTCCATTTCCCAGTTTGAAAAACAGGACCAGAAACAGGGAGTCCAGACAGGCGGCATCCTGTTTGTCGGGAGCTCTTCGATCCGCATGTGGGACCTGAAAAAATATTATCCCGATCTCCCCGTCATCAATCGTGGTTTCGGTGGATCGGAAATCGTGGACTCCACGCACTTCGCCGAACGGCTCATTCTCAAACACAAACCCAAAGTCATTTTCCTCTACGCCGGCGACAATGACATCGCCCGCGGTCGCACTGCCAAAGAAGTGGCCAACGACTTTAAACAGTTCGTCTCCGTCGTTCACAAGGCCCTGCCCGAGACCCGCATCGTCTTCATCTCGGTCAAACCCAGTCTCAGCCGCTGGAAACTGGCAGACACGATGAAAACCGCCAACAAGTTGATCAAAGAGCAGTGTGCACAACATGATTACCTGGCATTCGCAGACGTCTGGGATCCCATGCTGGGCAAAGATGGCAAACCCCGCCCCGAACTCTTCAAGGCGGATGGACTGCACATGCAGCACGAGGGCTACCTGATCTGGAAAAAAGCCATCGCACCCTATCTGCCTCAAAACTGATTCGGCAGAGTCTGTTTCGCAAGTTTAATCTATGACAGGGTTTCCACACGCAGATCATGAGCCGCAACGAACTCGTTCAGCTCGTCACGCGTGAAAATTCCCGCGGTCGCACCGGTGGCACGCACACAGCTGTGCCCCAGTGCCGAACCGTAACGCAGGCAGGCCTCCGGGCTCCCCTCTTCCAGCAGCCCGTGAATGAAACCGGCCACGAACGCATCCCCGCTCCCTGTCCCGTCCACCAGGTCCACCGGATAAATCTCAGACCGCAGTGAACGTTCCGCATCCAGCAGAATACTCCCCTGGCCGCCACAGGTGATGATCACCGAGTTCGCCCCCGCATCCCGGAAGGCCTGGGCCTGCTTCAGCGGATCCGCTTCTCCCGTGATCAGTTCCCCCTCATCATTGTTCGGCAGGAAATAATCGCTCAAGGGAAGCACCGGCTTCAACATCTGCCAGTAATCAGCGGGCTTCGGCGTCACCACATCCAGCACCGTGATCACTCCCGCATCGCGGGCCACCTCGAACATCCGCGCGACATTCTCGGGAGACAGCTCTTCTGAAAGACAGTAACCTCCCAGGTACAGGATCCGGCTGGAGCGGATCTGCTCCTCCGTCACCGTCTCACCGGTGAACAGGGAATTCGCTGCGACCGAATGGATGAACCGGCGATCTTCGCCCTGCACATTGATCACAAACGAACCGCTGGTCGGCAGCGTGTCCGATTTCATCAGGTACTCGCAGTGCACTCCCGAGGCCGCCAGGCTCTCTTCCACATACTGCCCGAACACGTCCTGTCCCACAATTCCCGCGATCGCAGCCCGGCGATCCAGTCGTGCGAGGTCCGCGGCGACATTGGAAGCACAGCCGCCAATCGTCAGACTCATCTCATCCGTCAGTACCAGCTCGCCCGGACGGGGCATATGGTCGATCGCTTTGCACACATGGTCTGCAACGATGATCCCCGCACACAAACAGTCATACCTGGGAGACGACATGAGGAAGTCCTTCAAAAGCGCTTCGAAATCTGTGAAATCCGGATGTGTTGCTTATTATGCGGAAGGGAATGAGGAGATCAACACCTAACTGGAATGCAGATGCACGGATTTCATGCTCTGTTCCGAGTCGACCGTCTGGGCAGGACGCACGGTCTGTGTGTCGGAGTCATCCGGACCATCATTCGAGCGGGGGCGTTTGAATCGCAGCAATAGTCGCAGCATGATCGGATAGGTGATCAGTGCGAAGAAGGTCGATACGATCAACGAACCGATAATCAGCGGCGATCCGACCTCCAACAGCAGCTGTTTCACCGTTTGCCACCATCCGCTGAAACCCTCGAATTCCAGAATCCGGGCGAAGTCTTTCTGCGTCAGTGAACCACCGACATAAAACGTGCCGACTTTATAGTCGAACCAGTAGATGGGCACCATCGTCAGTGGATTGGAGATATAAACCGTAATCAGAGCCGCGACCTGGTTAAATTTAAAAAACGGCCGTGTCACAAAGGCCAGGCAGACCACCAGCATCATCTGAATGCCCACGGTCGGCGTCAGCGCGATAAACATCCCGAGCGCCGTTCCCAACGCGATCGAATGGGCAGTGTCATCCAGCATGAGGATCGAGCGCAGAAGCACTCGCGGGTTCAGAGTCCAGGCTGGTTTGGTTGATGACATAAAAAATTCAACAGGCTACTGGGGGTCGCATGATCTAAAAGCTTGTTCACATGACTTTTACGGTCAGTTGGAAAAGTATATCGGCTGGGACTCGGTAAAATTCCTCTGGTTTATCAAACCTTCAACCTGGGCCGGTCATACGATTCGGTTCGACTTTTCGAATCGGCGTGATTGTAAGCTCTGTAACTCTCTCGGTGGGAACAATTTCTTTTTTCAAATGACAAGAATGTATTTTAGTTAAGAGATTTCAGATAAGGCAACTCAAATTACCGGTCCATTTCCGCCGTCTGGCGAAGATCGTTCCTAAGTCCAGACCGGATCACAGTATCGGGAATCCAGTGTACAATCGACACGAATCTCAGGCAGCGATTCCCGCAAGCAGATCAGACAAAATCAGTACAGATTTGAATTCCGTCACGGAAATGTGTATGAAAGTTAGTTATGCTCTTTCATGATAAGCCGCTTTCATCTTTGACTTATTTCTTTATTCCTTCAGGAACTCCTGAAACAGTGTACAACGGAAGCTGAGTGATGGTAGAAAATCTGGAAATCTTTGAAGTCGAACTGGCCGCCCCGAATCTGGTGGTCGTCCCGCTCGGTTCGACAATTCAGTTTCAATACAGCAACGTGCAGGTCGAATCCAACAAGGTCCTCAGGCTCTTCGATGCCCCTGATATCAAAAACGTGATCATCGACCTCTCCCGCGTCGACTACCTCGATTCGATTATTATCGGCTCGCTGATCCGCCTCCTGCAACGGGCCCGGCAGACCGGCGGACAGGCCGTTTTCTGTAACGCCTGCGAGAACATGCAGAATATTCTCAAGTGCATCAAGGTAGGCACTCTCTGGCCCCTGTTTGACACCCGCGAAGAAGCGCTGACTGCGGTTACCGCAACTTCGTAAGCGTCTGGTCTCTTTACTGGAAATGAGTCGGGAATGTTGCCGTTCACAGCTGAGGATCTGAAAGCAGTCCGGGCGGAAACGTTCATCGAACATCTGGATTATTTCGAGAGCCTGGCCTCCACCAATTCCTGGGCCCTGCACACGCACTGCACTCCCTCCCCCTCCGAACGCGAGACCAGCTTCCCCGCACTCGTCCTCACCGGCAATCAGACAGCTGGCCGCGGGCGAGGCAACAACGCCTGGTGGTCGGCTGAAGGGGGGCTCACGTTCTCCCTGGTCGTCGATGCCAGCCAGCTCGGTATCCCTCTGGAAAAGCAACCCCTGATCGCCCTGGCGACCGGGCTCGCCGTCTGTGAAACACTCGCCAGACAGGCCCCCGAACATACGCTCCAACTGAAATGGCCCAACGACGTCTTCCTCGCCGGCAAAAAGGTCTCCGGCATTCTCGTCGAAACTTCCGCCAGTCAGCCCGGCCTGGTCGTCATCGGCGTCGGCGTCAATCTCAACAACTCGTTCCTCTCCGCCGAAGCCGAACTGCAGTCGCTGGGCACCTCGCTCTACGAAACAACCGGGCAGAAGTTTCCCCTGGCCCCTGCGCTGATCGACCTCATCAACGCCATCGAGAACAGGCTCTACGATGTCGCGGGAGACCGCGGAGAACTGATGCCGACCTGGAGGCGTTACTGCCTGCTCACCGGCCGCGACATTCGCATCAACACCGGTCGCGAAACCCGGGCAGGAACCTGTCTGGAAATCGACGATCAGGGGTATCTGATCCTGCAGACCGAGGACGGTCGCGAACGCATCATCAGTGGCACCATCGAACATTTTTAAAGAATCGCCCGTACCATGAAAAAGCTCGTCATCTATCCCGCCATCGACCCGAAACGACTGACCCGCATGGAGAGCATTTCGAATGAGTTGCACATCGTCAACGCGCAGGACCTCGATACAGCCCTCACCGAAATCAAAGACGCCCACGCATTCTTCGGCAAGATCACGCCCGAACTGCTCGCTGCAGCCGAAAACCTGGAATGGGTCCAGTCCCCCACCGCCAGCCTGGAACACTACATCTTCCCGGAACTGGCCGCACACCCCTGTCAGCTTACGAATATGCGCGGCCTGTTCTACGATGTCATCGCCGACCACGTACTCGGTTTCGTTCTCTGCTTCGCCCGCAATCTGCATCGTTACATTCGCCAGCAGACACAGTCCCTCTGGCAACCCATCGGCGGCACTGCGGGTAAGCCCAACTTTGTCACCGGCCCGGGACAGGTCAGTGAAGTCGATCGCAGTCACATGCATCTTTCCGACTGCACGCTGGGTGTCGTCGGAGCTGGTTCTATCGGTTCGGAAATCTGTCATCGCGCCGCCGCCTTCGGCATGAGAGTCTGTGCCGTCGATCCCATCACCCGCACCATCCCCGGTGCCGTCGAAGAGGTCTGGGACCTCGATCGACTCAAGGATCTGCTGACCATCAGCGACTTCGTCGTCATCGCAGCCCCGCACACGCCCCAGACCGAAAAACTGTTTCGCACTTCGCAGTTCCAGCAGATGAAGAACACGGGGTATCTGATCAACATCGGCCGCGGCGCGATCGTCGATCTGCAGGATCTCACCATCGCCCTCCAGAACGGTGACATCGCCGGTGCCGGCCTCGACGTCTTCGAAATCGAACCCCTGCCCGCAGACCATCCCCTCTGGCAGATGGAAAACGTGATCATCACACCTCACATCGCAGCCGCGTCGACCCGCGTCCCCGAAAGGCACCTGGAAACGCTGCTGGAAAATGTCCGCTGTTTCATCAACGGCCAACCCTTCATCACCCTGGCCAACAAACAGCTCTGGTTCTGAACTAAGTAAACTGCGCATGGGACATCCCTGTCTTTTTCATGAGTTTTCCTGGGCTGCCGGGTGCCATTGTCGGCTTGCCCGACAGTGCCGCTGGGATAACATTTACCACCTCACAAATCCTCCCCGACTACTGAATAAACTGGGCTGGACACACACCCGCGCCTGACCAGAATGCCTGGTTATGCGTCGCGCGCGCGAGCAACGATCCATTTTCACGGGAACATTCAGAACCGATGACACAAATACACCATAAAACCCTCTGGTTTCAGCACGATTTGAAAAACAACTGCTCATCGATGCACGCCTTTTTCGGTCAAGTTTTACCGCTTATTACCGCATAAAACCCGCATATCGCCATCAATAACACGTTCTAACACCCGATCCCGCATAACAAAAAGTAGGGGCAGAGCCTGCGTGCCTGCCCGCCTGCCGAGAACAATAAAGAATCAAGTTGACAATGGCTCCAGATAAAACTTCCAAAGCATCCCGGGGTGCCACAGTTGGCTTGCCCAACTGTGCTCATAGTATCCCACTCCCAACTATTTAAGATGGGTAGCCCGAATGTAATTCGGGGTGAGCGCAGCGAGCAGGAAACTGCCAGTGCAGCAGACCGATTCAGAAAGCAGAAACCCATCCAGAATTCGTAGGATGCGGACCCATGTGTCCGCCCGCCTGGCAAAGATCAACCAGGCATCACCATTACCAATGGCTCCAGTTCAAGCTCTCAAAACGGGGAGCCCCAAAAACAAATCGAGCCGTCCATAACTCACACATTCTACCAGACCGCCATTGATCCCCGCAGATGAAAACCGTTAACCTGTCGATATGGGCATCGATCTTCTCGAAATCTATATGGAAGTCGCCGACCACTTCGGCATCGAAGAAGAAACGCTGGTCCAACTGGACGCAGTCACCGTCCAGGACCTCATCCACAACATCATGACGACGACGGAAACACAGACGACACAGTCCCCCGCTGAACTCCCCTCACGACAGGAAATTCATGAATCCGTCGTCACCATCATTTCCCGTGTCACAGGCCATCCACCAAACGAGATTACACTAGACCACCGACTCATCGATCTCTGCGACTGAGTCTAACCCCCTATGATCCCGACAACTGGTAACCTGCCCTTTAAACACACGGAAGTGGTCTGCCACAGACTGCAAAAACTGGCAATCAGTCTTCATTTCTGTTAAGAACAGTTCGATCGCAGCAGGCACTGTCATCTAAAATCTCAGGAACAGACATGACCCCCACCGAATTCGAAAAAATCTGGAACGGATCGCTTTCCAGTGCACCTGCTGAATCAGTGCAGCTGTTAAACCTGGATCAGGCAGACAAAGACTTTCTGATCCAGGCCGGCTTGCCCACATCCCTGTACCCGGAGTTCTCTTTCGAACGGCTGGAAACCGGTGACATGGAACATCTCGATGAGTCCGAAGAGGGAGAAGGCTTTGACGAACAGTTTCACCGCTACCGCATCATCGGTGAAGACGGCTATGCGATGCCGGTCCTGCTCGACGAAGCGGAAGAGGGAACTGTCTGGGTCCTGTCCACTGATGCTTCCCGGCTGCTTTATCTCAATGCCAACGTGCGTGAACTGGCCGCCTCTCTGATCGCCTTTGCCAGGTTCCTCGAAAGCAGTCGCACAGAAGCAGCAGTGAATGAATTCCTTTCTGAGATTCGCAACATCGATTCGCGGGCTGCGCTTGAGGAAGCCTACTGGTCGGAATGTGCCTTCAATTATCTCGAAGAGGAGGCACAGCCGGCTGACACTGCGGATCATCCACTGGTCAGCCAGTTTGAGCATCCTCTGTTGGGAACGCTTTTGTTCAACGACGAGAATCAATGGGAGGGGGAAACAGAACGTTTCAAAAACCTGAGCAGGTGCGGCTGGAATGAGAGACTCGTTACACATTTCGTCTATTCCAGATCCAATCTGGACGATGATCAGGAATTTGCACCACTGGCAAAAGTTCCCGCCTCGTTTCACTATCCCATCAAAATCACGTTTGCCTCTCCCGACAATACCCCGCCCACGGCTGCGCAGGAAAAGGCTTTGAAATATCTGATCTTAGACGAAAAGCGAATTCTGAAGCTCCTCGTCAACGCGGTTAAAACCTATGTGTTCGATACCGGCTGGTGGGACATCCTGCAGGAAGAACTGGAAGCAGATCTCCCGAAACTCGAAGCAATCCTCCGCGAACCGGCCGGCTGGCTCTCGCTGATCCGCTTCCGACAGATCCATATTTCGCGAAAAATCGAAGCGGGATCAGCCGTCATCGGCTTCGACTGTAACGCCGGCTGGGACGACGAACACGGTCTGGGATTTCAAATCATCGAAGGCGAAGTCATCGACATCGGCTACGGCACCGTAGGCTGGTATTTTTAATAACCGCCGTTCCAACAGCCAAAAAACTGAGCGGCACGACCCCGTGTACCACTCCCAACTATTAAAAAAGGGGTCAGCCCGAATGTAATTCGGGCCGAGCGGAGCGAGCAGGAAACTGACAATGAAAGCACACGCATGAAAAGTAATCGTGGCTGCAGTCGATTTACAGGCGTGGGATTCCGCCTCCTGAATCGTATGAGTGCCCTGTCAGTTTCCTGTTGTTTTCAACAACCCCGAATTGCATTCGGGGCCACCCCTCGAAATTATTCACACCATCAGAATTTTCGTGTTTTTCGCGCCTTTCGTGGTAGAAAACCCTCCTTTTGAGGTCCCCACCAGATTGGTGTTCACACTGGTTCAGCTCATGATGTCATGAACGTTGGTTGATCTGAAACGGCATTCTTAAAACGAAACAGGCACTACCCATGTCATACGACTTTTGTCCCCTGCAGCAGCTGAGGTCCCCCTTGTGAGCCATCCACCGGCTGAAATCCAGGTGGATCTCTCCCTGGTGAGACAGTTGCTGCTGGTCGATTATCCCCGGTTAGCCGACGCGCGCCTCTTCCTGGTCGATGAGGGCTGGGACAATTTCACCTTTCGGGCAGGGGAACATCACGCCGTCCGGCTCCCCCGCCGCGCCGTTGCCGTAACTCTCCTTCAGAATGAACAACGCTGGCTGCCGATCCTGGCACCACGACTGTCGCTGGAACTTCCCCTCCCCGTCCACAACGGTTCCGCCGGCCCCCGCTTTCCCTGGCCCTGGAGTGTGGTCCACTGGATAGCCGGCAAGACCGCGGAGACGCACAATTTCCCTTCAGCCGACATCAGACTCCTCGCGGAGAACCTGCGCGCCCTGCATCAGCCCGCGCCCGAGGAGGCCCCGCAGAACCCGTTTCGCGGCGTGCCGCTCCCCACACGCACACCAGGAATGGAGCAACGTCTTCACCGACAGCGCCATCATCCCGGCGTTGCTGAATCAGAGCTGACCACGCTCTGGCGGTCCTGCTGTGAGACACCGCCTGCAGACGAGTCGGTCTGGATTCACGGCGATCTGCATCCCCGCAATGTCATCATCCGCGATGGGGCTCTCGTCGGTCTGATTGACTGGGGTGATCTGGCTGCCGGCGATCCCGCAACCGACCTGGCTTGCGCCTGGCTGCTCCTCGATGAGCCAGCCAGCCGCACCGAATTCCTGGAAACTTATGGAGCGGATGCACCTCTGATCCAGCGGGCTTTGGGCTGGGCACTCCACATGGGACTGGCACTGCTCGACAGCGGCGAACCCCGCCACGTCACCCTCGGCGAGGCAACCCTGCAACGCGTCCTGGCCGACGCCTGGACGGTAGGATAAGAGCTTCAAAGAGTTCATGTCTTTCTTTGCCGTGTGCCACTGTCGGCTTGTCCGACAGTGCGCGTGATATCGCACTTTCAACCATGAAATAATGGGTAAGCCCGAATGTAATTCGGGCCGAGCGTAGCGAGCAGGAAGTTGTCAGTGCCACAGACCGATTCAGGAAGCAGAAACCCATCCAGAAATCGTAGGGTGCGGACCCATGTGTCCGCCCGCCTGGAGAGATTCTACGAGAAATCACTTTCGAGGGAAGCAAAATCAGCACACCCACCCTGAGCCGGTAAATACAGAAAACCCCTGAGACTTTCGTGCTTTTCGTGGTAGTAAAAAAATCAAGAACTCTATTCCGTCTCCTCCACATCGAAATCATCCGGCCACAGATCCTCTTCCCGCGGCTTACGCGCTGCCACGGGCCCGGCTTCAAACAGAAACGATTTCCCCTGATGAGTCAGATCACCATTCACCTGCCAGTTCTGTATCGCCTCTTTGATCAGTTCACCATCTTTTTCCTGACCGAGCGATTTCGGCAACTGCAGTGACAACTGAGTGACGCGTGCCGGTGATTTGCGCAGGTCGATATAAAACACACGTCCCTGTTGCAGATCGACCTCCCGGATGCCAAACCTCATGGTCTCAGTCAATTTCTTCTGGGGATGAGTATCCACCTCATATTTCAGCCGGCAGATCACGTCCTTGATCAGAAACCACTGGCTGATCCTGCCTTGACTGTTCCGTAATTGTTGCTCTGTGCGGAACTCATCTGCCTCAGATCCCTGATAAGAGTGATCTACCACACAAAGAAAGGCAAATCGCCTCCCCCGTAATGACGACTGCGCCACATACATAAAGCCGGGTGAGACTCCTTGTTTGATCGACTTCGAATACTCAAGAAACAAAGAATGGAGAACTCCACCTGATAAGGCATACCCGCCTGCAAGAGAGGAATATTCTGGTTCATACTCAACACTCATGGAACCCGTGATCGCTCCCGATTCAATTTGGCCCAACACCGTAGAACCCAAGCCTGATACCAGCAGCAGTGTCAGCAAAGTCAGTCCATTTCTCAGCATTGTCGATCGCATCAAATCAGTCCCGTTTCTAAAATCACAGAGGTCATTTCGAGACGCCCCTCAACTCCATCCTGAAACCAAAGCTCCCGCAGTGCACGTTTTTTCGTGCTTTTTGTGTCTTTCGTGGTCGTAAAAAAAATCAAGAACTCTATTCCGTCTCCTCCACCTCGATTTCATCCGGCCACAGATCCTCTTCCCGCGGCTTACGCGCCGCCACAGGACCGGCTTCAAACAGAAACGACTTCCCCTGATGAGTCAGATTACCATTCGCCTGCCAGTTCTGTATCGCAGCTTTGATCAGTTCATCATCTTTTTCCTGACCGAGTGATTTCGGCAACTGCAGTGGCAACTGAGTGACGCGCGCAGGTGATCTGCGCAGGTCGATATAAAACACACGCCCCTGTTGCAGATCGACCTCCCGGATGCCAAACCTCATGGTCTCTGTCAATTGCTTCTGGGGATGAGTATCCAGATCATATTTCAGCCGGCAGATCGCATCCTTGATCAGAAACCACTGGCTGACCATTCCTTGACTGTTCAACGTCTGCATCTGGGAGTGGAAATGGTCCTCCTCATTCCCCTCATAAGTGTGTTCAACCACGCACAGAAACGAAAAACGCCTCCCTCGCCAGGACGACTGCGACACATACACATAACCGGGGGAGACCCCTTGCTGGATTGAGCTCTTTGAGTCCAGGAACAGGTAATTCAGGAGCCCGTCTGAAAACACAGCACCACCCACACTGCCCGATCCTTTTGTGGCAGCCCTCGCTTTAAATTGCCCCCGCGCTACAGACCCCAGGCCTGATACCAGCAGCACTGTCAGTACTGCCAGCCCGCTTCTCACCCTGATCGATTTCATGAAATCAGTCCCGTTCCTTAAATAACAGAGGTCATTTCAAGACGCCTCTCAATTCCATCCTAAAACCAAAGCTCCCGCCATGCACGTTTTTTTCGTGCTTTTAGTGCCTTTAGTGGTAGCAAAAACGTTTACGGTCTTCCCTCATTCCGTGTCGTGCCGGGTGCCACTGTCAGCTTGCCCGACAGTGCTCGTGATAACTCACTTCCAACCATTAAATATTGAGTTAGCCCGAATGTAATTCGAGCCGAGCGCAGCGAGCAGGAAGTCACAGCTCACTCGATCAGTCTGAAAGAGAGTTTCCGAGACAATCGATCCGAATGAGGTACGAGACAGCACCCTGATTCGTTCACACTGAAACCTCTTGTTGTTTTCAACAACCCCAAATTCCATTCGGGGTCACCCGTCGAAATTAATATTCATCCTGTTACTTTCGTGTTTTTCGAGCCTTTCGTGGTAGTAAAAACAAAATGGTTTCGTGGTCCACACAGCAGACCGCGCTGGACCTTCACAGGGGGACTCGGTTAAAATAACAGACTCTCAAACCATCACAGGAGCATGACGATGCAGGAAAGTCTGTCTGTCAATCACTGGTCGCGTCGCGAACTATTACGCGTGGGAGGTCTGGGTGCTCTCGGACTCTCTCTCCCCCGACTGCTGGCCGCTGCAGACAAGCCCACTGCCGGTCCTGCTCCCAAAGCCGATGCCTGTATCATCATCTTCTTGAACGGCGGCCCCAGTCATCTCGACATGTGGGATATGAAACCGGCCGGCCCCATCGAGATCCGCGGCGAGTTCGACCCCATCCCCAGTTCCCTGGCGGGCGTCGATGTCTGTGAGCACCTTCCCCGCCTCGCGCAGCAGATGCACCACACGACCCTCATCCGGTCCATGAACCACAGTGTGAACAATTCGCACGCCGCTGCCGTGTATGCGGCCCTCACCGGCCACGATCGCGGCGAACAGGGGGGCGGCGCCAAGCCCGACGACCATCCCGCACCGGGAGCCGTCCTAGCCAAGCTGCGACCGACCCGTCCCGGCACACTCCCCTACATCACCTTACCCTACAAAACCAAAGAGGGTGCCGCCGGCCCGCTGCAGCCCGGATTTCTGGCCGGCTTCATGGGGGCTACCTACGATCCGTTCTGGGTACTCGACGATCCCAACACACCGCAGTTTCACGTCCGCAATCTCTCACTGCCGGCTGGGCTTGCCCAGGAACGCATGCAGGCCCGCCGCGGGCTGCTCACCTCCCTCAACCACGGGCTGGAAGCACAGTCCAACCAGACGCTCGATTCACTCGACGACTTTCAACAGCAGGCCTTTGACCTGCTCACCTCCAACCGGGCCCAACGCGCCTTCAAGCTCGATACCGAACCGGACAGTGTCCGCGAACGCTATGGGCGGAATATCTACGGCCAGAGCGTTCTCCTCGCGCGCCGCCTCATCGAAGCCGACACCCGCGTGGTCACCATGTCCTGGGCGCCGCATGCGAATGCCACCTGGGACACGCACGGCCAGAACTTCCGCAGCCTCAAAACCAGGCTGCTCCCCCAGTTCGACGCTGCCTGCAGCAGCCTGCTGGATGACCTCGCACAAAGCGGTCGGCTGGAACGCACACTCGTCGCTGTCCTCGGCGACTTCGGTCGCACTCCCAAAATCAACAACAACGCCGGACGCGATCACTGGAACTCCTGCTATTCCATCCTGCTGGCCGGCGGAGGCATCAAGCCTGGCTTTGTCTACGGCGCTTCCGATCATCAGGGAGCCACACCCCGGCACAGCCCGGTCACCCCGGGTGATATCGTCGCGACCATCTATCAACTGCTCGGCGTCGATCACCAGCACCTCCTCTACGACACACTCAACCGCCCGCATACCGTCGTTCCCGAAGCCCGCATCATTCACGATCTGCTCGCCTGAACCGGAACAGCGGTTCTCCCGCGATGGAATTTTTCTTCCGCCTGACATAACATAAAACGGCGTTCCCCTCAGTGGGAAAAACGAATTGAAAGAAAGCTTACTACCATGAGGATCCCCCGTGATTGAACATACCGTGACCTTCCGACTCAAATCGGCCCCCGGTTCCACAGACGAAAAAACGTTCCTGGCCGCCGCTGCAGATCTCGCAGTAATCCCCGGCGTGAAAGACTTCGCCATCCGCCGCCAGACCAGTCCCAAAAACGACCATACCTTCGGCATCAGCATGAAGTTCGACAACCAGGAAGAATACGATTTTTACAGCAACCATCAGGCGCACCAGGCTTTTATCAAAGAATTCTGGCTGACCACCGTCGAAGATTTTCAGGAAGCCGACTTCGAATCGCTGAACACCGTCGCACACTGATCACCGCCAGCCCCCGAGGAGTTTTCGCATGGACTCACGACCGATTGCCCGTTTCGCCAGTCTGACACTGCTCTGCCTGTTCGCAGCCTCCACAGCGGACGCCGCCCAACTCTATGTGGGCGCCACGTCAACCGACATCACCCCCCAGCTGCCGGTCTCACTCACCGGTCAAATGCGGACCCGCATTGCGAAGAAGGTCGAAAGTCCGGTCACCGCGAATGTCCTCGTACTGGAATCCCGCGACGGAGACAAATCGCTGGAGCACGCCGTCTTCGTCTCCTGCGACCTGGTCTGCATCCGCGGAGGCATTCACGAAAAAGTCCGCGAAAAACTCAAAGACCAGCTGCCCGGCCTCTCGCTGCAGAAGGTCATCATGAATGCGACCCACACGCACACCGCGCCCACGATGATCGAAGGTCGCTACACACTTCCCAAGACCGGCGTCACACAGCCTACTGAATTCGTTGAGTTCGCCGCTCAGAAAATTGCCGACGCCATCCAGCAGGCCTGGAACGAACGGCAGCCGGGCCAGGTTGGTTGGGGACTCGGACACGCAGTCATCGCCCAGAATCGCCGGGCCCTGTATGAGGGAGGCTGGGCCAAAATGTACGGCAGCACCAGCGCCAAAGATTTTCGCGGCATCGAAGGCTACGAAGATCACACCATGGAAGTCCTCTGCTTCTGGAATGACAAAGACGAACTCATCGCGACTGCCATTAACATCGCCTGTCCCGCCCAGGCCGTCGAAGGACGCAGCACCGTCAATGCCGACTACTGGCACCCGGTCCGCGAAGCCCTCAAGAAAAAATATGGCGACCAGCTCACCGTGCTCGGCTGGGCCGGCGCTGCCGGGGATCAGGTGCCCCGCCCCATGTACCGCAAAGCAGCCGAAGCCCGCATGATGCAGCTCCGCAACCTGACGCTGCTCGAAGAACTGTCGCGGCGGATCGTCGCCGGCTGGGAAGAAGCCTACGCCGGTGCCGTGCAGGAAAAACACGCCGACTCACTGCTCAAGCACGAAGTCAGAACCATCGAACTCCCGCTGCAGACCGTCAGCGAAGCAGACCACGAGCGAATCTCCAAAGAGATCAAGGCCTATGCCGACGATCCCTCCAAGGTCTGGATCAAAAACTGGAAACAGCGCGTCCTCGACCGCTACGCAGAACAGCAGGCCGGCACCTCCCGCCCCTATTCGATGGAACTGCACACCCTCCGCCTGGGAGACATCGCCATCGCCACGAACGACTTCGAACTCTTCACCGATTTCGGCACCCAGATGAAGTCCCGCAGCCCGGCCCTGCAGACCTTCGTCATCCAGCTCTGCGGCCCCGGTTCCTACGTACCGAATGAAAGAGCCGTCCGCGGCGGCAGCTACAGCGCCATCATCGAAAGCAACCTCGTCGGCCCCGCCGGCGGCCAGGTCCTCACCGAAGAAACCCTCAAGTCAATCAACGCACAGTTCAAAAAGTAGAAAGAAAAACTGAGCGGCAAGGCGCTAGCCGCCGGTGTTGCATCAAGGTTTGTCTGGCAATAACTGGTTGGTGTCCCCTTCCTAAGCGGGGCACACCATTAGCCGCAGGGCGTTAGCCCCGGTTGAAACTGGTTTGTTAAGAAGTGATCAAAAACAGCTGACTGGTAAGACACCTGTTAATCCTTGAGGTGTTGCCAGCGTGGTGAAAAGGACCAGTTCACTACATCAATTTCAGGTTTACAGTCAAGGAATTCATCTCCCTCTGCAAGAGCTTCTTGATTTAAAAAATAGCGTCCTGCTTCGAGGTCATCTACAAATTGCTTCATGAACTGCAGCAGGTTTTTATTGAGCAGAATCACAGTGTTGTCTGCATGGTCAGTGAAGATAACCTGCCCGGCAGTTCCAGTGGGAGTAGGGGCCATGTCTACGCGGAGCAATGCCTCACCACCATCATGAGCAAACGCGATCCATTTGGGATGATAGATGTTTTCCCTACGGATGCCCGAGTCAGCCGCCCGAACCGGCGCTGGATCTTCAACAGGGACATTGTTGTTTTGATATTCATGAATCGCCTCCTGCAACGTCAGGAACTGCATGCCATAGAAGAGACTACCCATGTTCCCCTCTGAATTCATTCCGTTATGTGTGCGGTAGAGTTCTTTCCATTGTTCCGGCATTTCCAGACCGAAAACCTGTTCGGCTTCCTGAATTTCCTGCGCGGTAGCTGGCGGATTCAGATTGGCAAGAATCTTTGGGGCATGTGCTGAAAGCCAGTCATGAATTCGATGCCACGCTTCTGTGACCGTGTTCACAGGGGGATGACTCTGATCGTTACCAGCCACCTGGTCGTCTCCTTTATCGCTGGTGCAGGCGGCGCTGAGTAGCGCGCCTGCCATGCAAATCGCATGGCGACGCGTCATTTTCCATTCGGGCATCCAGTATCCCTCCCGCGGGTCAGAGAACCGGGCTCCGCTTACAGCGTCCCGTCCAGACCCTTCTGGTAATACTTGTGCGTGATTTCGTCCTGGTGCTCCAGCAGCCAGTCGATCGACGGTTCGTTGTGCATCGCTTTATGAATCGCCTGCGCGGTCGCTTTACGATGGATCTCGAACAGTGCCTTGTGATCCAGGTTCTCATCAGTCGCGACACCCGGATTCAGCCAGACCGAACAGATAATGCCCAGGTCGTTCGCTTTCTCTTTCGGCAGATCTCCGGCCCGCACTGCATCCAGCACACCGTTGGCAATCGCCGCCTGCACGGTTCCCATCAGAATATTCGTGTAGGCACTGCTCTTGACCGTCACCTTACTCACCATCAGCGTGACCGGCCTGACCTGGATGTCGGTATTCAGAATCGCGAACACCTTTGAGTGACCTGCAGACTGACCGCCGGTCAGCGTGGCAATCGCTGTCCCCACGGGGCCATCCAGCTCACCAATCACCACTTCCGGTTCCGCAGCCGTAAACGGCGGACCACCGGCGACCAGACATTCCCCGGTACGCATCACAATTCGATCACTCATACTGACACTCCCTGCTGGTTGAACTGAATCGGTAATTGAACCATCACCCTACCCGAACAACAGTGAATCTGCAACCAGCCTCCGTTCCAGAACCAGACATCGGGATGAACTCGCTCAATTTCAGTTTAGAATCGCGACAACTTATCCTGAGCGGCACGGCGCTAGCCACCGGTAATTTCTAGACATCGCGTGATACAACACCGGCGGCTAGCGCCGTGCCGCTCAGTAGAATTTATTCACTCATACCGCCGTGGACTGATCCCCGGCGCAGACCGCGCCATGTTGTCTGGCCGGTTCGGCAGATCATAGTCGATCTTCTGCGTATTCAGGCTGCGAAACAGCGGTCGTACGTTTTCTGGTAACGTCTGCACCTGCGCCGGGTCATAATCGGGTACTTCTCCAATCGGCCCCGCCCATGCCGGGCGATAGGCAATCGCCAGCATGTGCCGGTCGGTATCGCTAAAATTGGGATAATTGGCGTGAAATACTTTCTGGTTGATGATCACTGCCGACCCCGCCCGGCAGGTGACCATCATTTCATCCTCGTGCGACAGGTATCGCCGGTACGGGTTGCCGTCCGCGTGCAGTGAAAGATGCGAACCGGGAATCACTTTGAATGGGCTGTGCTCAGGTGTCAGATCATCCAGGTAATACAGTACCCGCACCAGGCAGGGCGAACTGGCACCCAGCCCGAAGATTTTCGAACCATAAGGCTGCGCGTCCGTATGGATGGCGATTCCCGGATGCCCCGGCTGTGAAACCGCGTAGGTACACGACGTACAGATCAGCTCATCCCCGAACAGCCGCTCCAGAAACGAGATCATCGCCGGCAGCGCTATCACCGAGATCGCAGTCGGCGAGTCCGTCCACTGCACGCCGCTGAATCCCCGCTGATGCGCGCTATAATCGGTTCCCTGCGTCGGCAGTCGCATCAGCTCTACACGGATCCCCGCAATCTGCTCCGCCGACAACAGGTCCGGTAGGACGACATACCCATCCACTTCCAGCGAACGAATCTGCTGTCCTGCACTCAACGCCGCCCAGTCCGTCTCAACCCGCTTTGCCGCAGCGACTTCTTCACGCGAATTGGTAAACGATACATCCATCACATGGCCCTTTATTCAATCCCTCCACCGCCAGCTGATCGTGCCATCGTCATAAACAGCTGGTAGAAAAATCGGTCGTCGCTCTCCCTCCTCGTCTTCAATCATCCAGGACGCATCGTCTAGAAATTCCGGGGGGAAAGGTGGATCGACATCGAAATTCTTCTCATCAGTAATAAACTGCCACATCGGCAACAGTGGCGTTGCATTATTGCCTGGTTCAAACGTGGCCCACATCTCGGGACCATCCTGTCCGATGTCCGAGATGCGACCAGTTTCTTTCCCGCAGAACAATAATTTCAACATCGAAATGAACCTCGAGGTGTTTTATGGTTCCTGGGGACAAAGTCCTACTTCTTCGCCTGCTCCTCCACATGCTTCAGCACGGCATCAAAGAACGCCTTGTGAATGTCCGCCGGGGCGGCGTGGCCCATCAGGGGTTTGTTGATGATCTGCTTCTTGCCGCTCAGTTGGTTATAAGCTGCATAACAGCTCGACGGCGGACAGGTGGTGTCGATAAAGCCCACGCTCATGATTGCATCGGCCTTCGCCCGCGTGGCGAAGTTGACCGCGTCCACGTACGACGCTGCTTTCAACTGTGTAGGATCGGGTTTGCCGTCCGCGCCGGTTTCGACCAGCTTGGGCCAGCCGTTAATCCGGCCGGCAGCGCGTCCTGAATGATCGCAGATTGCGGGGACCCCCGTGGCGATGAACGTCACCCGGTTATCCAGACCGCCGGCTGCCAGTGCCTGGCCGCCCCCCTGGCTGTGGCCGATCACAATCACGGTCTTCCCGTCCCACTCGGGCTGCGCGGTCAGAAAATCAATCGCCCGCACCAGCCGCAGGAACATCCCACGGAAGTAAACTTTATCACGGCTCTCGCGTCCCTCCTGCCGATAGCCCTTCAGTTTGCCTGCCGCCAGGTCTTTGTAATATTGAGCCGGCTTCCCGTTGGGCAGGCCGTGTGCGTTGATGTCCATCGACAGCATCCCGTTGCTCGCCCCTTTGACGGCATTCCCCAGCGACGAACTCCGCACCCCGGCGCCGTGCACCCACAGAATTGCCGGCAGGCTCTTCGCTTTCGCGTCCTTCGGCTTACCGAAATATCCGGAGACCGGAGCACCACCCAGGCAGTCCACCTGCACGTCGAACGTTTCCACTTTCGCATCCGATGACTTGACCGGTGTCAGTTTCGGATTCATCGGCACCTTTTCGAGTTTCGCGATCTGATTGGTCCAGAACTGGTCAAAGTCCTCCGGGGCCGGCTTGCTGAGTTCGATCTCCTCCGGCGAGAACCCGGCTCCCGCTGTCTTCGTCTGATTGACGGGAGCACCCGCTTTGACCACGCAACGCAGAAAGCCCGGCTTCTTTGAAGTGACCTCCACCTCCGCCGGTTTGTCACCCAGTGTCAGTGTTCCTTTCGGATAACCGGCAGCACCGCCGATGAAATTGTCGACCGTGTAACTCACCTTTTCACCTGAAAGCGGTGCGCCATTTTTCGTTGCCGAAATCAGGAATTTCGCCGTCTCCCCTTTTTTGTAAAGGGCGTCGGGACGATCGGTCACCACTTTCAATTCGTATTTGTCCGCAGCAACAGCGAACGTAGAGAGTGACAGAACCAGCGCCAGAGTCAGGCAGGTCTGGACGATATTTTTGAGTAGTCGTGGAGGCATGGTATGTTCCCATATTTGGAAGGTCAGCTTGATTGATCAAAAGTAAGAAATTTATTCTAACAGACCGGACACCCAACGGAAACGAATTCAACGTGAATTGCGAAATCAGACTTTCTCTGACTCAGACGGTGCACTGCTGCTGACCGCGACCGGGAAATGTTCTAAAATCAAACCAGCAACCAGACAGACCATCCAACTGATCCTCGACTCTGGGAAAGCCTGACATGCTGACACAAATTGCCGCTGTCTCACTGATTCTCGCTGTGATCTGCTGCCTCTGGCTGATCGTCGACATCATTCGGCATCCGCAGCACATGGCGATCATGAACTTCGTCTGGCCCCTTACCGCGCTCTATGCCGGACCGCTGGCGGTGGCCCTCTATCTCTGGTTCGGTCGACAGGACAGCCACGACCAGATGCAGCACGGCAATCACAGTTCGCACGTACACAGCGGCCACGCTGGGCACAGCATGCACGGGGAACAGCACTCCGACATGCAGTCTTCGATGAACTCGCACGACATGTCTGCCATGAAGGAAAAACCGTTCTGGCAGAGCGTGGTGCTGGGAGTGACGCATTGCGGCAGCGGTTGCTCCGTCGGCGATATCATCGTGGAAGGGGGAATGCATATCCTGGTACCAGCCGTACTCAGCTTCACCGGCGCTTCACTCGTCTTTTTCACCTGGACCATCGATTACCTCTTCGCCCTGCTGTTCGGCATCGCCTTTCAGTATTTCAGCATCGTCCCCATGCGGCAGCTCTCGTTTAATGAAGGTCTGATCACCGCCTTCAAGGTCGATTTCTTCTCGCTGACGTTCTGGCAGGTCGGCATGTACGGCTGGATGGCCATCTGCCTGTTCGGCATCTTTGGCACCGAAAATCCCCTGATGGCCAAAACCAGCCCCGTCTTCTGGTTCATGATGCAGATCGCCATGCTGGCCGGTTTCATCACCGCCTTCCCCATCAACTGGTGGCTGATCAGTAAGGGGATCAAGGAAAGGATGTAGGCTGCCAATCAAAATGAGCGGCAAGGCGTAGCCGCCGGTCTGAATCCTGGTCTGGCTCACCAGCTCGCCAATCGCCAGACAGCGGCGAACACCCTTGTAAAAACTACATCCAGCCCCATTCTCGTCCCTTTTTCCCCTGAACGGGTTCAGAAACCGGACCTCCAGAGCCGATAAAAGGAATCAGGCCGATTATACGGATTACGTAAACAGGAACGATCACCTCGCCCCTGCCTGAGGACCCGAAATGAATATGACGCAACGCTGGTTACTGTTGGCTACCGGAATTTTATTGATCGCCGGCGGTGTATTCGCCTCGGACGAACTCCGCAAATCGGCTGCTGACCCCGACGAACAGCAGGCGGCCCTGATGCTGGCCAAGCTTGCCAGCTGTCAGAAAATCACCAACGGCCTGGTCACCAAGGACTTCAAAGGGATCCACAGCGGCGCGAAGGCCCTCAGCCAGATCTGCATCGCCACCGAATGGGCGTCCCACGATGATCCGGTCTACGCCCATCATCGCATGGAACTCCGCAAGCAGGCGCAGAAGCTCGCGAAGATGGCCGAAGAGAAAAATCTCGACGGTTCCACCTACGCCTACATGCACTCTCTGAATACCTGCATCAACTGCCACGAATACTGCCGCGATGTCCTCAGCATCGTCGACGACTCCGAAGTCAAACTCAAAGTCGTCCCGATTCCCTCAAACTGAGAATTCAGTCTGAGCGGAATGGCGCTAGTCACCGGTATTGTTCAAAGACGCCCGATCGTGTCAGCAGTAATTAGCGGCAGGGCGTTAGCCCCGGTTGAAACGACTTTGGTATATACCATCCAAATTAAGAAACGCTACCTTGGCCGCCTGAATTCTTCCAGACGTCTGTTATGATTACCGGCGGCTAGCGCCTTGTCGCTCAGTATTGACACGGCAGAATAATCTGCGACGGCCGGACCGCATCGTGATACACTTTCTCGGTCGCGACTTTCGTCCCCTTGCCGAACGGGCCTTCGCCCGTATTCGGATTCCGGTCGAACAGCGGGAAATACGCACCGCAGATATCCACACGCAGCTTGTGCCCTTTGCCGATCTGGGCGGCAATCGGTCCCAGGTCGACTGTGATCTCATACACCTGCCCCGATTTCATCAGCTTCGGCTGCCGTTCCGAATCGCGAAACCGGCCGCGGAGAATTCCCACCGCCAGGTTCTGCGCGAACCCGTCCGGATGCACGTCGATCAGTTTCACCACCCAGTCCGCATCAGGCGTGTCGGCTGAGACAAACAGCTTCGCCCGCGCATTGCCGGCAAACCGCAGTGGCTCGGTAAACGCACCGGACGTATACACCAGCACGTCCTTCCGCTTCTCGATCGGTCTCTGATCCACGGGAGCCCAGGTCGCTGAAATCAACGGACGCTTCTCCGTCACCGGGCAGGCCGGTGCAGGATCAGCCGGATCCGCTTTGAATGCATCCGCAGTTTCCGCATCCGTCGGCGGACAGTAAGTCAGCGTGCCGTCGCCGCTGCCCGTATTCGCGTTCCCGGCAGAATGCAGATAGAAGGGCGTTTCACAAAACCCGCGGGGCGGCCACGTGTTCGCTTCCCGCCAGACGTTCTCCCCCATCGAGAAATAACGTACGGGAACTTCAACCGCCGAGTCATTCTCGGGACCCGCTTTCAGATAACGTTCGAACCACTGCAGGTTCTCCCCCGCCTTATCCATCACGGCATGCGGACCAAAGTCTACATCGCCGACTTGGGCGCGGCCGATGGAACCATGATCCCAGGGCCCCAGAATCAGCTGTTGCTTCCCGCGTGTCTGGGCATCGCGGGCCTGCTGCTGCATCCGCATAAAGTTCCCCACGGTTTCCCGCGAGAAGAAATCGTAATAACCGACGATATGCTGCATCGGCAGTTCCAGATCGACGATCTCGTCCGTCAGTTCGGTCCGGTTCCAGTAGCCGTTATGTTCCGGATGAGTCAGCATCCCTTCCAGCCAGGGGATCGACCAGCCAATCTGTTCGTCGATCTCACTCATCGGCAGATGCAGCAGTGTCGCACGCCAGTCACTGGTGACTTCGGCCCCTTCCGGTTTTTTGGAATTCCCCGAGGCCCACCGCGTGATCAGCGAGAGCCGCATTGCGCCGCCCAGGTACAGATTGCGATAAAAACTGCTGAAGGTCGCCATCGGTGCGATCGTGACCAGTCCCGGCGGATGTTCGTTCGCCGCCAGCCACTGGGTCGCTCCCACGTAGGACGCCCCCCACATGCCGATCCGTCCGTTGCACCACGGCTGCTTGCCCAGCCACTCGATCGCATCATAGCCGTCACGCCCTTCATGATCGTAAGGATAGAAGATCCCCTCCGACTGAAACTTCCCCCGGCAGTCCTGCACGACGGTAATAAAACCCGCGGCCGCATAACGCTCCGCGATCTTCTTCACGCGGTCCTTGTTGTAAGGCGTCCGCATCAGCAGCACGGGTGCCTGTTTCAGATTCGGATCGCGATAGACGTCGGTTGCCAGCAGCACGCCGTCCCGCATCGGAACCATGACGGTTTCTTGAGTGACGGAAGGTGTTTCGGCGGCGTGAAGCCAGGACGCGACGAACAGACAGAAACAGACAGCCAGGACATGCGAGCGTTTCATGGGCAGAGTCTTTCCTAAGCAGGGAAAATCAGAACAGGTTCAGGCAGGTCGCTCTCCTGTTCTTACCAGCTTTTGCAAGAAACTGCAATTCCGCGGCACATTCTCCCACCCGGGGAACCGCTCAGAACATTGGCATATCGGTCTTATATTTCAGATGTGACTGCATCCGCACCCCTTCCGCCGCCAGTTCATCTGTCGTTATTTCCTCCAGGTAGCGATAGCTCAGGTTGGCAAAGATGGGAGGCACCCCGATCAGCGGCATGAATGCGGCCAGTGTCTCTTCCGCAAAGACAGCCTGTTCATCCAAAAGTTTCAGCACCCGTTCATCCGTGACACCCGCGACCAGCAGCGGTCGCAACGGTTCGATGTGGGGAGATAAATCTTCCTGCACCCGTTCCGGTTGTTCCATGGAGTGCACAATGTCCGAGCGGAACTGATCCATGAACTGCCGCGAATGTTCCTGTATCCACTGGCTCAACTGCAGAAACTCATCCTGCGATGCCTGTCCCTGGTTGATCTTTTGCTGGATCGCCCGAATCTCAGCCGGCATGGCCGCTTCAATCTGTTGCATGGCCTCCAGTGCTTTCTGCTCCATGTTGCCTTCTGCAGCGAACGGAATCGTTTCCGGCATGCTCTCATCCCACATGCCGCCCCCCATCAGGCCGCCAGAGGAATCAAAGCCGTCCGACTCGTCTCCCCGTTCATACAGCACGTAGGCCCAGGAATCGCTGTCGTTCACAAAGAACTGCATCACGGGGGACTGCAACTGCAGTGAGAGTTCCGCAGACAGGTTCGCACTGCCCAGCAGGTCCGAATCCAGCAGGTTTACCCAGCCATTCACCGGCTGACTGACATGCAGGGCCCGGTGCGCGGAGGGCATGCCCCACATCGCTTCTTCATCGGGCTCCTCGTCGGTGGGCTCATACCCATCGGTCTGCAGGATTGTCTGGATGGCTGAGATGACTTCATCGGAATCATTCGACCGTACGTGCACACTGTTCGCAAAACTGCCCATGATCAGGCCTCCCTGTCAGAAATGAAAAATCACAGAGAACACTTTCAGCATAAACCGCCGTTTTCAGGAATGACAGCTTAATTTAATGAGATCATCAGAAATTCATGGGGAGCGGTAAGGACTACGGCTCGTACTTGTAACCGTCCATCGCTTCTCTGATCTTTTTTTGCTGTTCCTCGCTTTCAATTTTTCTGGATTCTCAATCAGCACTGGTTTACGATGAAGATCCTGAGTTACTTTCCTGCCCTCATCCCAACCGAAAGGTCTTGCCCCGTGGATGCCTCCTCTGCTGCCGAGTCCAATCAAAAACTACCGCGTCGCCAGCTGTTGAAACAGGCGGCAGCCACCGCAGCCGCCCCCCTGCTGCTGGGAAATGGTGCCGCCGATGCTGCGAACACCCCCGTCTCTTCTCAGGGATTGCAGGGCTGTCAGATGCTGCCCGGGGCCCGTTTCTACGTGGCCATCGATAACAAAGGGCTCTGGCCCAACCTCACGAAACTCCCCAACGGCGAACTCGCAGCGGTGGTTTACAATCATCCGAGTCACGGCTACGGCGACAACAGCGATATCGAACTCTGGATCAGTCAGGACGCCGGCATCAGCTGGAAGTTTCGCAGCAAAGTCTCCGCCCATCCCGAAGAGCCGGACGCGATCCGCATGAACCACTCGACCGGCCTGAATGCCGATGGCCACCTGGTAACGCTGGTCAGCGGCTATCACAAAGGACAAAAACGACCCTACCTGAAACTGCAACGCTGCATCTCCACCGATCAGGGCAAGACCTGGGACCGTCACGATATGGATATCGCCCTGGTGCCGCACGGCGATATTTTCTCGCTCCCCGACGGCACCCTGGTTTCTCCCGTCTATAAGCGGTTGAGCGTCAAACCCAAACGGTCCTGTTCCGCGGTGATCTTCAGCCGGGACGGCGGCAAGACCTGGGGCGAAGAGCAGGCGCTGGCCGAGGACGTGAATGAAACCTTCGTCCTGCGCCGCAGGAATGGCGAATGGCTGGCCGTCTGTCGCACGGACTGTCGTGATATGATGGACCGCGCTATTCCGCACGGCAGCGGCGAGATTTTCATCCGCTCGACGGATGCCGGTAAGACCTGGTCCGACCCCCGCCTGATGGCACCCCAGGGACAGGAGAACGCCCACCTGCTCGAACTGGCCGACGGACGCTTGCTCTGTTCGATTACCAGTCGCATCCCGGGGCTGTTCGGCGTCGTGATGCGGATCAGCGAGAACGGCGGCGAAAAATGGTCGATCCCGGTCGTGCTCCTCTCCAGCCCGGCCCGCGACTGGCACAAAACCGATTCCGGCTACCCCTCCAGTGTCCAGTTGGATGATGGCTCGATCGTCACCGCGTATTACTTCGGTCCCAAGCAACCCGAATACGCGGCCCACGCCCTCCCCTGGCACCAGCGCTACCACATGGGCATCGCCAAATGGGATCTCTCAATGTGGCCGGAAGACTAGCAAGCGGTGTGCTTTAGCAGCCAGTGGCAACGTTCTGAGTTTCCGGTTTATCCTTCGTAGACTCCTCTTGTGGTAACCACTGCAGATTCTCTTTGATGGCCTGAGCTTTCTCTCGACAGTAAGGCTCCAGTAGCCTGCGATCGACGTCACGAGCACCAGTGATCGTGCAGAAACGTTTGACGAGATCGAGCGGTGTCTCATCACTCAACCACCAGATCTGGCCATCCACGAAACAGACGAAAAAGCCGGGATAATCGGCAGATCCCAGGCCGCCTGGCACGTTGATTTTGTCCGGCAGTGTTTCCACATTAAAGTCGCCTGGCTGCATCCAGTGCGTGTTGCTCTGATACACGTCTGCAAACAGAATCAGATTTTCTGGCAATGCATTCACCAGCGTCCGGTTGTTTTGGTCAAAGGCAGTATCCGGTCCCGCCATGGCAAAAACAAACGTTTCGGAATCTCCTTCATTACTGAAGATATACGGGACAGGGCTGCTATCTCTGGTGTATCGATATTCCTCAGCAGTCCAGGGCAGATCATGAGGCAGTGGCACCGGCCAGGTCAGATATTCCGCAAACCGCCAGCTGTAAAGCGGCGTGCCGTCCGGGCCTTCCCGATTCAACGGGGCCATCGCATAACTCCCGCTATTCCAGATCTCAAAACTGTGATCATATCGATCATCGATGAGATTTAACGTGTTGAAGTCATATAGTAAGGTTAGGTAAGAGTAAAATCGAGAACTGGCGCGCCGATGCTGGCGAGCAACGACAAAGAACGAATAGCCAAAATGCAGCACCGCGATCAGAACCAGCAGACTGATCACTCTGATCCAGATTCGAGTGCGTCGTTTCATCAGACGAATTCCCTGGGACGGTCTAGTGATAAACTGAGCGGAACGGCGCTAGCCGCCGGTGTTGTATCACGCGCTGTAAAGAAGTTACCGGTGGCTAGCGCCATTCCGCTCAGGAATTCGGTGAACTCAAAACACGTTCAACCTAACTCGTAAACTCCTCCCACCCTTTGCGGAAGTGTGAAGTCAGATATTCTTTCGCACGGTCATTCCCTTCAGCGGTCAGCGTCGGCGCATCCCAGTCGAAGCCGCCGCCCGCGCGGTAGGCGGTGTTCCCCAGCAGCACGGTTTCCGACAGCGGGCCGGAATACTCGAAGTTGCAGGTCGCCGGCTGGCCTCCCTTGCAGGCTTCGGTCCATTCCTGGTAGAACCCGGGCGAATCGGGGATGAAGTGGTCCGGGGCCTTGAAGTTTGCGAACGTTTTTTCGGGGAACAGTTTCAGTGAACCGAAGCCGGTCAACAGCATCCCCTTGGAGCCGATGAACAGCGTGTTGGCGCCCTTCAGTTTGACTCCCTTCTCTTTGAGAATGGCGGGGCCTTTCGGACTCTGCGACCAGTGCAGTTTGATCGGCCCCCGTTTGTCGTTGGCGGGGAATGCGAAGCTGGTCTGCATTTCGCGAGGCGTCCGCTCGGCGTCGATCTTCGGTCCCGAGGCCTCCACGTGCGTCGGGTATTTCAGGTCAAGCGCCCAGAAGGGGATGTCCAGAATGTGGCAGCCCCAGTTGCCGGTCTCCCCGGTGCCGTAATCCCACCAGAACCGCCAGTTGTACGGTGCCAGCACCCCCTCACCCTTGGAGTTGACCGCATACGGACGGAACTTCGCCGGCCCGATCCACAGATTCCAGTCGAGAGTCTTCGGCGGCGGAACCGTCTTGACCGGTTCAGGCGGCATGCCCCGGTTCGAACCGATCCAGCTGTAAACTTCGCTCACTTCGCCGATGGAACCCGACTTGATCAGTTCGACGGCCCGGTGCATGTTCGACAGTGCGTGTCGCTGCATGCCCAGCTGCGTCGCCAGTTTGTTCTTCGCGGCCAGTTTCGTCATCTCGCGGACTTCCCAGACCGAATGGGCCATCGGCTTTTCGCAGTAGAGATGTTTGCCCATCGTCATCGCGATCATCGAGGGATGAAAGTGCGTGTGGTCGGGCGTACTGACGACGACGGCGTCGATCTGGTTTTCCATGTCGTCCAGCATCCGGCGGTAGTCGGCGTACTTCTTCGCTTGGGGATACCGTTCAAAGGCTTTGCCCGCCCGCTTGTCGTCCACATCACACAGCGCGACGATGTTTTCCGTCTTACCGACGCCGCTGAGGTTCGCCGCCCCCCGTCCCCCGACGCCAATCACGGCGACATTCAGTTTCTCATTCGCGGCGGCCCGCGTCGGTCGAGTCGACGTTCCCAGCCAGAGGCCGGCTCCCAGGGCAGCTGTCGTCTGCAGCGCTTCGCGACGGGTGATACGGTGGGCGGTCATATCGTTTCTCCTCTCGATTGAGTCTCAGGTTGGTACTTCACTGGTTTCAGTATAGTCAAACCAGGCGAAGATTTTGACACTGACTTTTCGCCCGTTATGAAATTTCGCGTTTTAGTTACGTAAGAACGGTTATAAATTGAGCGGGCGTTTATGATACGTAAAGTCAACTGAGCGGAATGGCGCTAGCCACCGGTGATTACAACAGACTGGTGATAAATTACCGGCGGCTAGCGCCGTGCCGCTCAAAAATATATTAGAGAAACACATTTTCTGCAGCCAACTACAAAACCACCCGTTCCATTTTGACATCATGTAGCAGCGGGTAAGTCTCGCTGACACACCAGGTCGCCACCTCTTCGTGAGTGACTCGAAATCCCAGTTTTTCGAACAGCGGAACATTCCCCGTCTCTTTGATTGTAACCAGCACGACCGCAGGCTGCGCCAGCAGAATCGCCCGTTGACAGATTTCCTCCAGCAGACAGCCAGCGATACCGCGACGCTGATAATCGGGATGCACGGCCAGACCGATCAAATGCAGGTGGTCTGAATGCTGGTCATACTGCACGGTCGCCGCAATTTCTCCGTCAATCTCAGCCACCAGTCGCGTTCCCGTTTGAGCGCGTTCTGCCTGCCGGGCGATCGTGGCTCCCGTCGGTCGATAGATGGATCTCAAGGGAGCAAAAGCGGCTTCACTGATCACAGCCACTCTTTCAGCATCATCGCTTCTGGCGTCACGAATATGAATGTCAGCCGGGGTCTGTTTCATCTCACTTGTTTAAACCATCCAACGATTGAGGACACCTGAGAAATTCACTTCACATTGAATGAACACCATCAATAATTTTTGTACAATACCAAAGCAATTTTCAATAAAATAAACAAAACGAGTCGATTTAACACTCTCCTCTCTGGAGTTATACGTAACCGCTGCCTGTTCCCAGTCACGACATATTCGGATTGAATCATTGACGAATACTGCTGTTGCACCCCAAAAGAACTTTTATTTTACAGGTCTGTGTATCCTGGGCATCGGCGTCTGCCTGGCCTCCTGGGGTTGGCTCTATAAGATGGAAAAAACGACGGCCTCCGAGGTTGTCATTTCGACTCCCATTCAGGTCAGATCCAGCGACAAGTCGTCAACGGAAACATCAGACGATACGGTACTGACACAGATTACGATTTCCAATCAGACGTCAGCATCCGTGCGGGTGGTCGGATTTTCTGCTCGCTGTGTCTGTATTGAACGCTTATTCGAACTTCCCCGGAAACTGCTTCCCGGAGAAGAAATCGCACTGGACGTCAACGTACATCTGCCTCTGCCGGAAGGGGGCACACCTGCGATTGTTTTCGTCGAACAGGACCAGACGGTCTGGAAACGGAAAGTTCAATTCAAACCATGATTTGCGACAGTGCCCCCTGCGTTTCGCCCCACATTTTTACCCTAAGGAAATATTCCGGATGTTGTTTCGGACGCTGATCTGCTGCTGTGTGTCTGCCTTGTTGCTCCCCTTCTCAGGTGCTTCGGTTTCTGCTGCCGATGAAACTCTCACACCGGAAGAATTTTTGAAAATCTATCGGTCAGCAGTAGACAATCAGATCGCGCAAATTGTCGATTTTGAAATGGATCTGACCGAACAATTGCCGCGACGGGGAAATTATCAGCGCACCATCTTTGTACGGGCGCCTCAGAACAAAGATCCGCTTGCCGCCAGCCGGGGAGACATTCTGACATCCCGGGATCAGAAACCGTCGCAAAATATTTTTACCCGCGTCCACTTCTGTCATACAGATGAAGTCACAGTACTGCTGAGAAGGAATTCCAGTACAGATCCGTTCGAAATCTACATGCATGCACTGCTGGATCCGGATTCAATCCAGTTTGCCCTCTCATCGAATGTGGATGCATACGCCTATGCTTCGTTCGCCTGGTTCAGTCAGCGCTGGCTCGATTATTTCGAACTACCCGGAGCCATTACCGGCATCGAGCGTACCGTTCAGGATGGGGTGCCTCTGGTGGAGGTTTCATTCAAGCTTCCGGAAGATACCCTGATTGCCGGGCAGAAACCAAATATTCATGAGGGAACGGTTTCGCTGGAGCCCGAACGAAACTGGATTTTTCGCAAAGTCCGCACCCCGGAGGGAGGCGTTGCCGCCAGCCATGATCCCACACAACGGGTCTTCTATGAAGGCCGCATCGACAAATATGAGCAGCACGGCGGAATGTGGTTGCCCGCGGTCTTGCAGATTGATCATACGATCCAGGATCAGGCCGGCAAGCGCGTGTATGAAGCCGTCCAGACAGCAGAACTGACAGCAGTGAGAATCGGCCCCATCCCCGACTCCCGCTTTGATCTGAAAACGTACGGCCTGGCAGCAATTTCAACACCTTCCCATGACGACAAAGCTGGCTCTGCCGGTAAAAGCCAGTCACGCAGACTCGTGCTCATCCTGAATCTGCTGATCGCAGGCGGATTGTTGCTGCTCTTCATCCAGCGACATCGTTCGAACAGAAACCTGAAGCGAAGTCGCCAGACTGAAACAGACGCGCCGACGGCATGATTCACTTCACACACTCAATCATAAACGCAATCGGCGAATCCTCCAGCAGCGGTTCCCAGAACTGGCGCGTGCGCTCCTGCAGTCCATCGGGGGCGAGTTGCGGCGGATGTCAGCGCACCTCGCTGAGCCCGGCCTGGCGGAAGTCATACTTCCCTTGAGACTCGGCCGCTCAGTCGTTTTTGACAGGCAATGGTTCTTCTGCTCCTGTAACAGAGTGGTACCGATCAGAATTAGAGAAATCAGGCACGATAACTCAGCCTTTCGCAATCTAAGGTTTCGGTTTCACTCCTCCGCCTGCACATCGTAACCGTTCAGATCACTCGCCCGTTCATATAGTTCAAAGCCGCTCAGTGAGGGGACCGTATCTCGATCCAGGTTCCACCACGGACAGCGGAAACGGGTGCCGCAGCTTTTGCATTTGACGATTTCGCCCAGGCAGGAGAGATCCGCAGTGGTCGCATTCTCGCAATTCGGGCAGTTTACACGCCATTGAGAATCGCTTAGATCGTACGGCCGACTGAACTCTTTCGCGATCTCGTAAGGCAGATCGACCGCTTCGATCGTCGCCAGCGACTCTCGGGTGATCGGTTCATCGCTGGTCGCCAGCCGGTTCGCGTGATTGCTCAGGGTTCGCTCGTAGGCGTTCCGCACCAGCCGCGCATTCCCGAAATTCTCGTCCCGATCTGCAAAGACCCGGTTCAGAATGATGGCCAGGTTCCCCCGGGCAGCCGGCGTCAGCTCATAGGCATTGGAACGGCACATGAGTTCGAAAATCTGACAGAGGTCAGCCACATGATAATCCTCAAACACGATATAGCGGCTGAAGCGACTCTCCAGACCCGGATTCGATTCGATGAACTCTGCCATCTCGTTCGGATAGCCGGCGACGATCACGACCAGTCGCTCCCGCAGATCTTCCATCTTTTTCAACAAAGTGTCGATCGCTTCCTGGCCAAAATCTTGTGCTCCTTTTTTGGCCAGCGTGTAAGCTTCGTCAATGAACAACACACCGTCGGTCGCTTTGGCAATCACCTCATTGGCTTTGATCGCCGTCTGACCGACATAGCCTCCCACCATCATTGCCCGGTCGGCTTCGATGAAATTCGAGGTCTTCAGGATTTCAAATCCGTACAGAATCTTTGCCAGAATGCGAGCCACCGTTGTCTTGCCGGTTCCCGGATTTCCGGTAAACACAAAATGCAACGTCTGCGAAGCAACAGGCATTCCCTGTGCGATCCGCTGCTGTCGGATTTTGAGAAAATTGGTCAGGCTCGTGACCTCGGCTTTCACCGAATCCAGACCGATCAGGGTCTGAAGTTCCTGCAATCCCTGCTGGAGTGCTTTTGCCGGCTGGATCTGCTCCGGCTCACCCGCGGTTGGTTCTGCCTGCGGTTTTCCGGAAGAGGAGGGTTCGGGAACCGCGGGGAGACTGCTGTTGATGCTGCTCTCGATTTCTTTGAGCCGTTGTTTCAGGTCAGCAAAAAATGTTCGGTCCTCCCGGCTGGTCCCGTTTGCTTCCAGAATCAGTTTGGCGGTCAGCAGCAGGATCTTTTGATAAGTCTGGAAGGGGCGGGGAGAGTGACTGATCAGACAGGCCAGGATCACGAAATCGCCGAACGGATCGACCAGCGCTCCCTCCAGAATGGCACCACCCAGCCAGGACGGATCTGCCTCCCACTGCGTCAAGAACTTCCGCATTTGACGTACGTCGGTTGCATCCTGATATTGCCGGTAGTCTTCCCGCCAGCAGTAACGGGACAGAGATTGATTGAGAATCTCCCCGGCGCGCCCCAGTTCTTTGTGATCCATGTGATAATCGACCAGCAGACTGTCACGCAACACGGAAAACACATCACACATCGCGGCGGCATTGATTACCGGCCTGAGCAGCGCCCCCTCGTTTTGAGTGGCAAACTGAAACAGGTCCCGGCTCTGGTTTGCTAATTCTCCGGAATCCAGATACTCCTCCGCCTGATCGAGATGCGCTGAAATGATCTTGTAGACGTCATTGCAGATCAGCGCAAGCATTGATTCCAGTTTTTCTGCATAGTCCATGCGCTGTCAGGGCTCCGTTGTCTGTAAAGATGACATACTCTCGAAGGAAAACACTATGATACTCGACAGGTATGCAGTCGCCAAGCATGATCTATCACGACTTGCTTGCAGCAGTGCACCATCAGAACGGAGGCAGGACCCATGTGGATCATTCTTTTATGTATGAGAGTGTCACAACGGAAACTTCACTTCACACACTCAATAAACGCGATCGGCGAATTCTTCAGCAGCGGTTCCCAGAATTCGCTGGTCTGGTCCTCTAGTCCGTCGGGCGCGAGTTGCGGCGGATGCCAGCGGACTTCGCTGAAGCCGGCCTGGCGAAACGCGTCTTCGTGGGTCGCGACACTCAGGTAATAGTTCTCGATGTCGAACGGCCCGTCTTCCAGGTGAAACGTCCAGGTGATCGGCGTTCCTTCCTGCCAGTCGCCGACCGCCTGCGTTTCAAAGCCGAACTGCCGAAACGAAGGACTCGCGGGAAAATGAAACGCCGGGCTGCTGTTGACCGTCACAAACCGGCCGCCCGGCTTGAGCGCCCGCGAAATACCGTCGCACATCGACTGCAGTTCCTCGCGCGTGCGGGCGTAGTTCAACAGATATGCGGCAATTGCCAGATCGTATTCTTCCTGGACCGGCAGCTCCCGGGCATCGCCGACGATATAAGCGATCCCCTGCTGGTGCGCGTTTTCCTGCTGTTGCGCCAGCGCGATCATGCCCTGTGACAGATCCACGCCGGTCACGCGGTCCGCGCCCCGCTGGCGCATCATCCGCGTGTAAAAACCTTCCCCGCAGGCCACATCCAGCACCGACAGACCACTCGGGTCGCCCGCGAGTTCCATCAACGTATAGCCTTCCACAAACGTCCGCCACGGCATCTGTTTGGACCGTTTGTACTGCTCGGCAATCGGATCGTAATTCGTGGTCATGTGCGGAAGTCACTTTTAATAATGTTGCTGTGAGCTGGAATATGACAGGTTTTCCCACTGCACGAATATAACGTAAGCGGGATGAAAGAATTCACCGTTTCCGTAAAAAATTCATTTTAAAAAGATAATATCCAGCCAGGCCCACTCGTTTGATCGGGTATGCAGCACCAGCTTATGACCGGAATGTCAGTGTGTCCGCTTCCGGGGTATCATTGTCCTCGTCAGTGCCATTCGCACGAAATCGAATCGGCCGCTGTGCACTGCGATCGACGGTCAACTGGAAAATGTCAAACCGATTGTAGCCGCCCACCAGGTCGTGCAGCTGTTTCGGTTCCACGCACAAAGAGAGATCGACGTCGGCATACAGCAGGCCTTCCTCTTCCTGCCTGATCTCACTGATCGGCGTCCCGTTCGGTCCAATGGCGACCGAGATACCCCGCGGACTCGCGTCCAGAATGCGTCCCGCTTCCTGGTCCCGGCCGGCCAGGCGATCCCGCGCCTCCCGATCCAGGTAACCAGAGGCCACCAGGTTGAACAGCTTCCCTTCAAACGAATGCGCTCCCGCGCGGATCAGGATCGCATTTTTCAGATCGTAGTTTTCATGCACCGCCGGATCATGCGACGGCCAGACTGGCGGATAGGTCGAGAGATGCACCTGCTCTCCCTGGGCGAGCAGCGTAAACCGGGCCAGGGGATTCGTATTCTCGCCGCAGATCAGCATCCCTACCCGTCCCAGTCGTGTGGGACTCACTACCAGTCCGGCCCCGTCACCGGGCGCCCAGACCAGCTTCTCATAAAACGTGGGGACGATCTTGCGGTGATGATTCAACACCGTCCCTTCGTCACTGATCAGCACATTGGCATTCCAGATGCAACCCCCGCTGACCGTCGTCCCTTCATTGAAGCCCATCGAAACGAAGATCCCGCATTCGCGGGCCATTTCTGCAATTGTTGCCAGCTCTGGGCCATCCGCCTGAATTGTATTCGCCGCCAGTTCGCGGAACAGATCATGGTTGTGTATCGGTGCCTGCAAAGCACACCAGACTGGAAACGCGGGAATGTAGGTCTCTGGAAAGACAATCAGCTCCGCCCCGTTGCGAGCCGCCTCTCGCATCAGCGAACAGGCCTTCTCAACGGTACGGTCTTTGTCCAGAAACACGGGAGCCACATGTGCCAGGGCTGCTTTGAATGCGGGGTACGTCATGAGGAGATACCACATAAAAGTAATAGACGATTAGATTCTGAATAAACAAAACAGATTCATTAATTGTCGTGACTCGTCATTGTTTTTGCTGTTTGATTGTGATTGTAACAACCCGGTCAGCGAAAGACAGCTCAAGGTGAAATGGCAGCGCTACTGTTTCTCTGAGTTCCGTAAGGAATCCGTTCTTGAACTTTGGGAATTTCTCTGAAATGAGAATGGAATTGAATTCCGTATTGGCAGTGTCTGGAAGGAAAAAGTTCGAATTGCCTTCAGGGTTGTAGCAAACTGTTTCACCTGCAAGGCAATGCAGAACCGAGAGAATCGAATGCCAAAAACGATTAGGAATCTGGTCTCGTTCAAGTTCTTTGTTTGATGAGGAAAATACTACTGAGATGAATTCTTCTTTTCGGGTCAGTACGATTTGTTCTGCAGGATGCTGCATGGCCTCGAGGACCATCAAAAAGACTAAGCTTAAATGGGGATGTCTTTCATCGTAGAACATGCAAAGCCTGAATCCCGAAGTTCATGAAGGATACTAGTTTCTCAAACAGACGCCTGAATACTCTCCAGCACGCCGTCCCACAACTGCAGCCGGGCCTGAACTGCTGCCTGGGCGGCTGTGATCGCTTCCTGGATTTTCACTTCGTCTCCCGCGCAGAGTCCATTCAGGAGACGCAGCGACAGCGGGGCGTGGAAGTCGCCGTCCAGTTCCACGTGCCGGTTCAGGTAGAAGTGAAACACGGGCGCCTGCGTTTCCGAGACGCCGGTCCGCTTCAGGATCGCACGGAACATGCTGGGGATGATATGCTCGCGGCCCAGCGCAAACGCGGCCGCGATTTTGTGCGGTGCTCCATCCGCGATGAATTCAAACGTCTGAGTGGTGAACCGCCGCGATGGTTCGGGCAACGCAGGCAATTCCAGGGCGCTCTCGATTCCGCTCGATTTGACGGTGCTGATGAACTCATTCAGCGGGCCGGTGTCGGCACCGACTTCATTCATCGCCGTCTGATACAGTTCGAAGTGGCTCGCGTATACGCCGTCCGCGGTTTCGTCGCATTCTTCTTCCAGTACAATCTCATTGATAAACCGCCGGATGCTCCCCTCGCCGACCGGCACCCATGGCGCTCCAGTGGGAGCCACAATTCCCTGAAGCGTTTTCACCAGCGACATGAAATCCCACACCGAGTAGACATGATGTTCCATGAACCGCTGCAGGTCCTCCAGCGTCGCCATCGATTCATAGATCGGATGATTTTCCAGCTGCTCGGAAAACGAAGCGATGATTTCTGACGTAATTTCCCGTGACATGGACGGCCCATTCCCTGGTCTAAAAATCTGAGCGGCACGGCGCTAGCCGCCGGTTGAGTGAAGACAATTGGTTCTAATTACCGGTGGCTAGCGCCATTCCGCTCACTCAGCAAACGATGCGTGAAATAACAACTCACGCGATTATAGTTCGCACGGTCCGTTCTGGTAGGGCTTTCAGAACAATTTCTGCGGTCCTGTCACAGATCCCCGTATTTCGACGCCAGCACGACCGTATAGCCGTCCGGATCGCGGATCCAGATCTCGCGATGCTGCGCATTCGGATTGACCAGCGGCCCCTCCAGGATCTCTGCCGACATGTCCTCCGCACGGTAAGCTGCGTCGGGAAAGTCGTCGATTTCAAACCAGAGCAGCGCCCCGTTTCCTTTGGGGGCGTCCGGATCTCCCAGAAACCGATGTTCGTGGACATCCCAGCGGTGCAGTTGCAGGATCAGCGTCCCGTCGTCGCGCACCAGCTGTTCGTATTCATCACCGCCATGACCACTCTTGACATTCAACAGCCGCTGATACCAGAGGCTGCTGGCGGGGACATCATTCACCACGATCATCGGTTGCGGGCGCATCGGGTATTTTCCCTTTAAAAGAGGTAAAAGTCATTAGAAGTGGTTTCATAACTTATTAAGTAAGGTGAACACGCACGCGAGTTGTGCGAATCCTAAAAACAAATGACTGTATCGTTCATATCGTATTACCAGACGACGAAAGTTGAACAGCCAGCTGATGGTGCGTTCGACTTTCCAGCGGCGTCGATATCGCCGCAGAGCACGCCCGTCTTGCGTCGCTGGTTTCACACGGTTCTTGCGATGCGGACAGATCAGCTCTATCTGCCGTTCCGCCAGCTCTGTGCGCAGGGGATCGCTGTCGGCCGCACGATCATAAATCAGGCGATCGGGGTCGCGTGGCAAAACTCGCTGGTCCAGCAGGGATTCAATCAGCTTCACCTCTGCCGGAGAGGCACTGGCACGATCCAAAGCGAGAGGGAGCCCGTTTCCGTCGACCAGCAGCATAAGCTTGGTTCCCTTTCCCCGTTTTGTCTTTCCGACATCGGCGCCCCTTTTTTTGCGGGGCAGAATGTGCCATCCCCGAATGCTTCCGACCAGACAACCAGCTTCCGGCGGTCTAAGTGTTCGAGCAATCGCTGCCACGCTTCCAGGAAGACACCGTCTTCGGTCCATTCCTTGAAACGCCGCCAGCAGGTGCTGGGAGATGGTAAAAATGTTGGTAAATCTTTCCATCGGGCACCGGTCCTTAATACCCAAAGGATTCCTTCGAGGCACTCGCGGGGAGCCACTCTGGGCCGCCCTCCGGCTGCGTTTACCGGTGGTTCTGGAAACAGATCTTTGATCAGAAGCCATTGCTCGTCCGAGAGTTGTGGTTTTGGTTCCGTCCTGGACCCGGTAATGTTGCGACCTGTGGCAGGTCGTGACACGCGGGTCATGGTCATAATGAGACCTCCTTTCGAGGGAGGTACTCGTACAAATACTATACCAAACTGTTCACGTAGTTTTGGGTTTTGAAACTACCTCTCGTAAGCAGTAACGTTCCCAGATAGACCGGAATCAGAATCGAACGACGCATGACAGGGCTCCTGATGGAAGAGGTAAGTCTTTCGCACAGCAGTCATTTCCGCACAGGAAGTACCGGCGGGAAAATGACCACACACATTGTAAGGCGTCCCGGTCCGGGAAACATCACGCATTTATTGAGAAATTTTTTTATACCGGCAGCCGAGCAGGCAGCATGGACGCTGAGCAACCAGTTCTAAGGAAGGAGAATCGGCTAAATTTCGTGTCTCGCTGGATTTGAATCGCTGGTATGTTTTTTGCGGTTTTGGAAACTGGCGATCAGAGAAACATTCGACCTTCATTAGGAGAGGAGTCTGCACATGGACAACACAATGAAAATCAACGACCAGATCACCGTCGGTCCTCAGCCCAATCGGGACGAAATCTACGAATTCGGGCGAGAAGGCTTTAAAACCATTGTGAACTTCCGGGCGGCGAATGAAGAGGGCATGCCCCTCACTCCCCAGGCCGAAGGAGAAGCCGTTCAATCGGCGGGCATGCACTACTGTCACATCCCGGTCTCCATGAGCCTGCTCGACGATCAGCAGGTCGACGAATTTCGGGCTCAGTTCGATGACCTGCCGAAACCGATCTTTGCGCACTGTAAGAGCGGTAAACGGGCCGGTGCCATGGCGATGATGGAAACCGCCTGCGAACAGGGGATGACCGGAGACCAGACGCTGCAGCAGGCCCGGAAGATGGGATTTCAGTGTGACAAGCCTGAACTCAAAGATTTCGTTAAGCATTACGTCGATACCCATGGCCTCGAATAGCCTGTTCAGGGGAAATCATGCCTGAACAGGCCGTCTGACACAGTTTTTTTAATTCTGAGGAAACCACAGGGAAATTCCCCGGGAACCGCCACCGATCCCGGATCTTTGTGGATCGACGTGGACATCTCCGCCGATCAGAGATAAGATGGTACTTCTAAAGAATTTCCATCCAATGCAAGATCCCCTGCCCGATGTCAACAAACATCGTACGATCCCACCCTGGAGCTGATGATGCTGAATATTTTTGACGGTTCTGCCAACAAGTTCTGCAATCGAGTCTCGCGCCGCAATTTCATCAAAGTCGGTGCGCTGGGCTTTGGCGGTCTCACGCTGCCCAATCTCCTGCGGGCGGAACAGCAGTCGGGCACGGGCAAATCTCATAAATCGGTCATCATGATCTACCTGCCGGGCGGACCGCCGCACCAGGACATGTACGATTTGAAAGTGGATGCCCCCTCCGAGATCCGGGGTGAATTCAACCCGATCTCGACCAACGTGCCCGATATTCAGATCTGCGAGCACCTGCCCCGCCTGGCACGGATCACTGATAAGTGCGTCTATGTCAATTCACTCGTCGGTTCGATTGGTCAGCATGCGTCCTTTCAGTGTATGACCGGGCACAGTGATCGTAAACAGCCCGCCGGTGGCTGGCCAGAAATCGGTTCTGCCCTGTCGCACCTCAAAGGGGATCCACGGTCCACCTCCCCGGCCTATGTGAATCTCTCACCGAAGATGCAGCACACCCCGTACAACTTCGGAAAAAACAGCTTCCTGGGGACATCACACACTCCCTTCAATCCGAACGGCGAAATGAAGGGCGATCTGACCCTCAACGGGATCACCATCGATCGACTGCAGGATCGCAAACAACTGCTGCACAGCTTCGATCAGTTCCGCCGTGAAGCCGACAGCAGTGGCTCGATGGAAGGCCTCGATGCGTTCAACGAACAGGCTTTCGGCGTGCTCTCTTCCGGGCGACTCGTGGAAGCACTCGATGTCTCCAGAGAAGATCCTGCCGTCCGCGAACGTTACGGCAAAGGTACGACACGCAAGCAGGGTGACGCCGCACCGCGTTTGAACGAACAGTTCCTGCTGGCCCGTCGACTTGTCGAAGCCGGCGCCCGCATGGTCACCTTGAGCTACAGCTTCTGGGACTGGCATGGCAGCAACTTCAAGCGGGCGAAAGAGAACTTCCCCGATTTCGATCAGGCGATCACCGCACTGATTGAAGACCTGCATCAGCGCGGTCTCGCAGAGGATACCACCGTCATCGCCTGGGGCGAGTTCGGACGGACTCCCAAGATCAACAACAACAGCGGCCGCGATCACTGGCCCCGCGTCTGTAATGCCCTGCTCGCCTGCGGTGGCATGAAAACCGGCCAGATCATCGGCACCACGGATCGCCTGGGCGGTGAAGCCCAGGACCGCCCGGTTCACTTCCAGGAAATCTTCGCGACCCTGTATCACAACATGGGAATCGACGTCGAACGGGTCACCATGCCCGATCACGCCGGTCGACCGCAGTACCTGGTCGACAGTGGTTACCTGCCACTGCCGGAAGTCGTCTGAATCACAGCATGAACCTGTTTTACTGAATCGTGTCCTGTTTTCTCGTGGAGTAATTCACTCGGTCACCGTTGTCAGGCACGGTTTCAGGAATATCAATGACAGATAAAAATCAGGCGGTCTGGGTTTTTCATGGTGATTCAGCTCAGTTTTCCAGCGGTATCTTTACCACAAAAGAGACGGCAGACCAGTGGATCGCCCGCCACCAGCTCTCCGGTATGCTGACAAAGTATCCCCTCGATACCGGCGTCTATGACTGGGCCATTGCCGAGGGCATTTTCAAACCCCGTCAGGAATATCAGACCGGCGCCAAATTTATTAGCCGTTTCACCAGTGCCAGCCAGGAACATTACCACTACGAAGCAGGCATCGATCAGGCGAGAAACACAGATGATCCAGCGGCAGGACATGACACAGAAACCGCTGAATCATGAACACACAACAGTGGGACTCGGCCACTCAGCCTGTGGAAGAACTCTTCTGGGGCGCCCGGGAACCGGTGGAAAGTAGACGGTTCAGGACGGCAGATACCAAAAAAAACGCCAGTCAGGACGAGCTGACTGGCGTGAATAATTCATGCATCGAAGAGGTTCAAAAAAGGAAAACGTATAAATCCTCCTGGGAGATGATGCACGAGATAAAAACAATCGTTGTATGGTGAATATCGCCAGAATCCCGATTTTTGTCAAGCGATATATAAAATGAAAATGAATTCTTGGCAAAAAAACTGATTCGGCATCTGTTCATATATGAAGTATTAACGATTGTGACACACAGCCGACGGTCAAAACACGAGATTCTGCCGACCTTGATATCATTTCCTGTGCAGTAATAGTAATATAAAACAGCTGTCATGCATGACAGCTGCGAACTCAAACGTTACACATAAATAAGTACTGATTGACCGTGTCTCTGCCAGAGATCCGGTATGAGGAAATGAGCGGACTGGAATGCTGCAACAACTACGCTATCTCTTGTTACAGGTTCGCAACCCTGACGATCCGATGCGGCAGCAGGAAGTCAATTGCTTCGCCCGCTCGCTGGAGACGCAGGTCAGTCAGATCTCGGTCTTCGATCTCCTCGGCGGTCAACTTCATGAAGCCGACCTGACCGAGACAGACGTGGTGCTGATCGGCGGCAGTGGTCACTACTCGGCTGCAGGCGAAGGAGACTGGCTCGAGATCGCGCTGGAGAGCCTCCGCGTCGTGCATGACACCCGCAAGCCCACATTCGCCTCCTGCTGGGGATTTCAGGCGATGGCCCGCGCCATGGGAGGTCGCGTGATCCACGATCTCAACCGGGCCGAACTTGGAGTTCATCATGTCAGTCTGACCGCATCCGGCAAGGCAGATCCGGTCTTTGGACCCTCCGGAGAAGTTCTGCAAGGCCTGATGGGGCACGAAGATACGGTCGTCGAGCTGCCGCCGGGCACCGAACTGTTAGCCTCAACTGACCGCGTGGAAAATCAGGCCTATCGCTTTCTGGATCGCCCCATTTACTGTACCCAGTTTCATCCCGAACTCGATCGGGAATCGTTTCTGGGACGCCTCAATACCTACCCCGAATACGTGACGAAAATCTCCGGTCTCTCACTGGATGAGTTTCGCCATTCGATTCACGATACCCCCGAAACCATGGCTTTGTTAAAACGTTTTGTGCAGGAAATTGCTCCCCGGCATCTGAACCAGACCTGACCTGCCTGCCAGTTTTTTCACAGGTAACCCGTTTATGTCACAACCGCCAGACCAGAAACTGCATGTCGCCATCATCACCTCGGGAGGAGCCGGGATGTTCTGCGGCGCGTGTATGCACGACAACACCTGGACGAAAGCCATGATGCAGCAGGGAGCCGAAGCAACCCTGGTTCCCACCTACACCCCCATCCGCGTCGATGAAGAAAACATGACAGGCTCTCCCGTTTTCCTGGGGGGCATCAACGTCTATCTCAATTACCGCTCCCGGCTCTGGCGGCGTCTGCCCCGCTTTCTGAAACACTGGCTCGATACTCCCTGGATCATCAATCTCGCTACCAGTTTTGGTGTCAGCAATGATGCTCACGAACTGGGGGCGCTCACCGTCAACCTGCTGGAAGGAGATCAGGGAGCCGAAGGTGTCGAAATCGAAGAGCTCGCGCAGTTCCTGGGAGAGACACTCAAACCCGATGTGATCTGCCTCAGCAATGCCCTGCTCTCAGGCACGATCAAAGCCATCAAACAGCATTTTCAGGGGCCTCTGTTCTGTATTCTCCAGGGGGACGATGTCTTTCTGGAAGAACTGGGCGAGCCCTACCGCAGCCGTTCGCTGGAGCTGATTCGCTCGAACGTCCAGCAGCTGGATGGCGTGCTGGTGCACAGCGACTACTACCGCGATTTCATGTCTGCCTACCTGGATGTGCCCGTCGATCATTTCCACAAGGTCCTGCTCGGCATCAACCTGGAAGGCTATGATGGTACTCCCGAGACCAGCGTCGACGCACCCTTCACCATCGGCTTCTTCGCCCGGATCTGCAAAGAGAAGGGACTGCAGAACGTCGTCGAAGCGTTCCAGATCTTCCACGAACGACATCCCGACAGCCGCCTGCTGGTCGGAGGCTTTCTGGGGAAAGAGAACGAAGCCTGGTTTCAGGAGACCACGGCTCCGCTGGCGGAACTAAAGGAGTCCTATCAATACTGGGGCGGCCCCGCTTCCCATGAGGAGAAGGTCGACTTCTATAAAAGTCTTTCGGTCCTCTCTGTACCAACTGACTACCAGGAACCCAAAGGGATCTTCGTGCTGGAAGCCTTGGCGAACGGGGTGCCTGTCGTTCAGCCTGACCACGGTGCCTTTCCCGAACTGATTGATCAGACGGGCGGCGGGCTGCTGTATCCTCCCGGCGATACCCAGGCGCTCGTCGAGGCCTGGGAACTCCTCTACGCGGACAAGGATTACCGTAAACAGCTGGCACAACAGGGTTACGAACGCGTCCGCCAGTACTACAATGCCGAGCTGATGGCCACCGAAAGCCTGCAGTTTTTCCGGGATCGCCTCACCGCCAATACTCCCGCAGAGAACCCCCGCTAATTACCGCCTGGGTTCTGAATGTCCCGCCGTCCTGCTTAACAATTTCCCGGGATTCCGCTATGGTATAGCTTCAGACGGAAATCGTACGGAACGGGCTCACGGTCCGCTTCCCTCATATAGAAACATAAGCATATAAGGTTTGATTATTTCAATGGCTGATTTGCATGCGTTAATGAAAAAACTGCAGAAGAAGAATGATTCCAAGATCGTCCTGCTCGTCTCAGACGGACTGGGCGGACTCCCGCTGGAACCGGGCGGAAAAACCGAACTGGAAACAGCCAACACCCCCAACCTCGACGAACTGGCCAAGAACGGAACCCTCGGACGTAGCATTCCCGTGCTCCCCGGCATCACTCCGGGCAGCGGTCCCGGTCACCTGGGTCTGTTTGGCTACGATCCGCTCGAATTCAACATCGGTCGCGGTGTGCTCGAAGCCCTGGGCATCGATTTTGAACTCGGTCCCGACGACGTCGCCATCCGCGGCAACTTCTGCACGCTCGACGATGACGGCAACATCACCGACCGTCGTGCCGGCCGCATCGCCAGCGAGATCGGCGTCGAACTCTGCAAGAAACTCGATCAGATCGAAATTCCCGGCGTTGAAGTTTTCGTCCGTCCCGTAAAAGAATACCGCCTGGTGATTGTCCTGCGGGCCAAAGGTCTGGGCGGCGATATCCATGATACCGATCCCCAGAAAACCGGTGTCCCTCCGCTGGAACCGGTCGGAAACAACGAAGCTTCTCAGAAGACAGCCGACATTCTGAAAGAGTTTCTGAAGCAGGCAACGGAGATCCTCAAAGACGATCGTCCTGCCAACCTGCTTACCATGCGGGGCATCGCCAAGATGCCGGAGATCCCTACCTTCGAGGAAGTCTACGGCACCCGTGCTGCTGCCATCGCCGTCTATCCGATGTACCGCGGGCTGGCCCGCCTGGTCAGTATGGACGTCCAGGATGCCGGCCAGACCCTCGAATCGCAGATGGATCGCCTCGAAAAAATCTGGGACGATTACGATTTCTTCTTCGTGCACTACAAATACACCGACTCCACCGGCGAAGACGGTAACTTCGCTGCCAAAGTCGCCAAAACCGAAGAAGTCGATTCCTGCATTCCCCGTATCAAAGCGCTTAACCCGGACGTGCTGATCGTCACTGGCGACCACAGCACACCGTCCAAGATGAAGTCGCACAGCTGGCATCCCGTGCCCGTGCTGCTCTCTGCGGAAAATGCCCGCTTCGATGCCTGCCAGAGCTTCGGTGAATCCGAGTGCATCAAGGGCGGACTGGGGCAGTTCGAAGCCAAGTACCTGATGTCCATGGCCATGGCCCACGCCGGTCGCCTGGAAAAATATGGTGCCTGATCCCAGCGGGAATCACTCAACCAGACTCTCAAAGGATGCCCTCTTCTGCGGAAGGCGGCATCCTTTTTCGTTATATTCGTTGTGACTGGAAGGTAAAATACGCTGCCTGCCCTGATCGACAGGAAACATCAAGGAATCCGGATGATTTTGATCGATCCTGCTAATAATGCCGTTCTCTGGACAGGGGCCGCGCGCCAGGTCAGACTGAAGAACAGGACCACAACCATTTTCTACTCCAGGTGTCATTGATGTCGCAGTACTTAAGCCAGCTTTCAGGACTCTCCACCTTCATCATCATTCTGGCCTGTGGAGCACACCTGTTCTTCTTCTTCGTACTCTGGGTCTGGTCCCGCCGCGACCTGCGGGGCATCGCCTCGTCCCTGGATGACTTCACCCGCGGCCTCAAACACCGCAGCCTGCTCGATTCCACCGGACACCTTTCCGATCAGATCGAAGCCTTTCTGGCGGACGTCAACGAAACCATTGAACCGGGGGCCAACCCCGCCGACCGCAAGGTCCTCTCCGAACGCGTGCACATCCTCGATGAAAAACGCCGCTACCTCAATTCGCATTTCTTCGAGACCTGCTATAACATCTGCCGCACGATGATTGAAGCCTACCCGCTGGCCGGGGTCCTGGGGACCATCCTCGCGATGGGGGCGGCCCTGCAGACGAACGCCGGTGCCGAGACCGGTTCGGCCATCAGCTCCATCGTCAGCCATTTCGGTGATGCCATCTGGTCCACCTTCGCCGGACTGGCCGCTGCCATCCTGCTGATGTTTATCAACAGTGTCCTCGAAACCTCCTTTCTGGGACTGGTCGAAAACCGGCAGCATGTCCGCGATACCGTCGTACGGGCCAAGCGGGAACTGGCACTGGCGGAGGGGAGCGCTGCGAATCCATGATCAGCCGTCGCCGTTTAACGTTTCAACTCACGCCTCTGCTCGACCTGCTCCTGATTGTCATTTTCGCACAGTTCATGGACACGCAGGAAACGACCGCCCGCATCGAACAGCGAGCCGAGACCAAAGTCACGCAGGCAGAGCAGCAGGTAGCGCAGTTGGAAAAACGCAGCGCCGCAGAGCAGGAACGGTTACTGCAGCTGACCACAGAAAATGCCAAAGCCCTGCAATCGATTGAAAAGTCCAGAGAGGCCTATGAAACGTCTCAAAAAAGTTTCCGGATGCTCCAGCAGCAGTCAGAAAAAACGCAGATGGAACAGTCCGAGCAGATCGAACGCCTGCGTGATCAGCGCGACCGGGTCGGGGAACTCGTGCAGCAGCTGTTTCAGCTACCGGAAGACACGCTGGATCCGCTGCTGAAATCCAAAGGCACCCCCGATTCCCCGGAAACCCGCGAACAACGGGAGCGAATCCGCAAGCAACTCAAGGAACTCGCCGAGGCCCGGGGTGAAGATGTCGTGCGGCACTTTCTGACCTACGACGAACTCACCAAACGCAGCGACATCTGGGATCTCTATCTGACCGAGAACGGCGTCTTTCAACTGCAGATTGGCGACAAGTCGGCTGACTTCCGGGCGGCTACGAAAGAGGAGTTTGTCGATCGCTTCTATGCTGTCTACAAAACCACGCCGCAGCCCAAGAGCCTGGTGATCATCCTCTTTTCTTATGGAGATGCCAAAGCGTCCGTCCGATTTGCCGCCACACAGGGGCTACCCCTGGTTGCCGAACGCATGCGGGCCGACAGCAGTGGCCGCACCCGCTTCGAATATGCCGTCATGGGCTTTGTGCCTCAATCAACTGTTTCCACGAAGAAACAGCCGGCCGAGTCCCGCTAGGTGGCGTTTCTTTAATACATTTCAGCGTGATTAAGAGGTCAATCGCGATAGCTATGTGATTCTTTACCGTGGCCGAGGGTGTGCTCTTGCCCTTGTTTTCAGGACTTCAACAACAGAAAAGAAAATTAGCCGCAGGGCGTTAGCCCCGGTTGAAACGACTTTGGTATAGACCATCCGAATTAAGAAACACTACCTAGATCCCCAGTTCCTGTTTGACCTCTTTGAATTTCTCGATCGCAAAATCCAGGTCTTCAATCGAATGGGCAGCGGAAATCTGGGTTCGGATCCGTGCCTTACCCTGCGGCACCACGGGATACGAGAAGCCGATCACGTAGATCCCCTTCTGCAGCAACGCATCCGCCACACGGGCGGCCAGCGCTGCATCACCCAGCATGATCGGGACGATGGGATGTTCGCCTTCCAGCACATCAAAGCCGACCTGCGAAATGCCGGCGCGGAAATGTTTCGTATTCGCTTCCAGCTTGTCGCGGAGTTCCGTCGAAGCCGTCAGCAGATCGATGGCTTTGATCGACGCAGCCACAATCGGCGGTGCGACCGAATTCGAGAACAGGTACGGCCGCGACCGCTGCCGCAACAGTTCCACGATCTCTTTGCGACCAGAAGTATAGCCCCCGCTGGCACCACCCAGCGCCTTGCCCAGCGTTCCCGTCAGAATGTCAATCCGCTCCATTACGTCATGGAATTCATGCGTCCCCTTGCCGTGCTGGCCCATGAAGCCGACGGCGTGGGAATCGTCGACCATCACCAGTGCATCATACTTGTCTGCCAGATCGCAGATCGCCGGGAGGTTGGCAATATAACCGTCCATCGAGAACACACCGTCGGTGGCAATCATGCGGAACCGGGCCGAGGCAGCTGCCTTGAGCTGTTCTTCCAGGTCCTGCATGTTGTTGTTCTTGTAACGGAACCGCTGGGCTTTGCAGAGACGGACGCCGTCGATGATGCTCGCGTGGTTCAGCTCATCCGAGATGATGGCATCCTCTTTCGTGAGCAGCGTCTCAAACAGCCCGCCGTTCGCATCGAAGCAGGATGTATACAGGATCGTATCTTCGGTCCCCAGAAACGAGCTCAGCTTCTGTTCCAGTTCCTTATGAATCGACTGGGTTCCGCAGATGAACCGCACCGACGACAGCCCGTAGCCCCACTGGTCCAACCCTTCGTGGGCGGCAGCGATCACCTCTGGATTCTCGGCCAGACCGAGGTAATTATTCGCGCACATGTTCAACACCGGCTCCCCGGCTGCCACACGAATATGGGCATCCTGCGGCGTGGTGATGATCCGCTCTGCCTTGTACAGGCCCGCTTCTTTGATTTCTGCGAGCGTCTTTTCCAGTTCCTGCTTGATCGATCCGTACATAGGATGGTTCCTGATTAAATTTGCGGCGTCGTGACGTATTCTGTCTTACATTTCTTTCCAGTCGAGAATTACCTTGCCGGACTGACCCGACATCATGACCTCGAACCCTTTTTCGAATTCACTGGCATGGAAGCGGTGCGTGATGATGGGGCTGATATCCAGCCCGCTCTGCAGCATCACTGTCATCTTATACCAGGTCTCATACATTTCGCGACCGTAGATCCCCTTAATCGTCAGCATGTTGAACACCACCAGGGTCCAGTCGATGGCGATCTCTTTTTCCGGGATTCCCAGCATCGCGATCTTCCCGCCGTGACACATGTTGTTGAGCATGTCGCGGAAGGCGACCGGGTTCCCCGACATCTCCAGCCCCACGTCGAAGCCCTCAGTCATCCCCAGTTCTTTCTGGGCGTTGGCAATCGTATGCTCCCGCACGTCCAGCGCGAGTGTCGCTCCCATTTTTTTCGCAAGTTCCAGCCGGTACGGGTTCACATCGGTCACGACCACGTGCCGGGCTCCCGCATGCCGGACGACCGCAGCCGCCATCACGCCGATCGGCCCCGCACCCGTAATCAGCACGTCTTCTCCCAGCACGTCAAACGAGAGTGCCGTATGCACGGCGTTCCCGAACGGGTCGAAAATCGAGGCCACGTCCCGGTCAATCGAGGGATCGTGGTGCCAGATATTCGTCATCGGCAGCGAAATGTATTCCGCAAACGCGCCCGGCCGATTCACACCCACGCCCCGCGTATGAGCACACAAATGCCGTCGCCCCGCGAAACAGTTTCGGCACCGCCCGCAGACCACGTGTCCTTCCCCGCTGACGATTTCGCCCGGAACATAGTCGGCCACGTTCGAACCAACCTCCACGATCTCGCCGACGAACTCATGCCCCACCACCATCGGGACCGGTATCGTCTTCTGGGCCCAGTCGTCCCATTTGTAAATATGGACGTCGGTGCCGCAGATCCCCGTTCGATCGACTTTGATCAGCACATCATTGATGCCGATCGTCGGTTTGGGAACTTCTTCCAGCCAGAGGCCCGGCCTGGACTCTTTCTTCACGAGTGCCTTCATGATTTCACCCCGCTCAAAGAAATATTTCGAAGGATCAGCAGACTGAATCCTTTATAATGTCTGATTCTCCAGTATAATAGAAAATGAAAATCCATTTTGCAAGAGTTGTAATCCAATATATTGGAAATAGCGATGCCCGCCCAGCCGCCACGCAACCAGACCACCAGCAGACCAACCGCCGAACTCTCTCCCGATGAGATCAGCGGGCAGCTCTCACAGCGCGTCCGTGCCCTGCGGAAAGAGCGGGGCTGGTCGCTCGATTCGCTCTCTGCCGCCTGTGGGGTGAGCCGTTCCATGTTGAGCCAGATCGAGCGCGGCGAAGCCAATCCCACGCTGGCCGTCACGGTCCGCATTTCGCAGGCGTTCGGCATCGCCCTGGGCGAACTGGTCGAAGCACCGATTTCCACCTCTTCGATCGAAGTCATCCGGGCCGACGATCGCACCTTTCATTACCGTTCCGACGATGAATGCCGCATCCGCACGCTCTCGCCGCTCCACCTGGAAAAAGATGTCGAGTTCTACGAAGTGCAGCTGCACGCCAATGGAAAGCTGCAAAGTGCGCCCCACTTCAAAGGGACGCGGGAATTCCTGACCGTCGAAAAAGGCAAGATCGAACTGCAGTCCGGCGAAGACACCACCGTGCTCGGCCCCGGCGATTCCGCCAGCTACCGGGTCGACGTGCCCCACACCATCAGTAATGCGGGCCGCGGCGAAGCCGTCCTGTTTCTGGTCGTGATCTACCAGAACTGAGGGAAACAGCCGCGCTACAGAGGAGTCTATTCTGCCCTGATGGAACGCTCATTCCAAAGAGTGTCATTCAGAGCTTTCGGGTCCAGATGGCTTTCACTGTAAGTGTAGCTAAGAGGTGGCCGAGCCCGCCGGTCGGAGACATGGATACCAGGTTTGATCTTGAGTGACTTCGGATCAAAATAGTCGTCCGCAATTTCAAAATCGCTCGTTTTCACTTTGGTGATCTTGATGTCAGTATGGGAATGTATTGTCCGCTTGTTGATTTCAGTACCAGTCTCTGTTTTCTTGACGATGGTAGTGTAGGAATAGGAATCTGATTCCTTTTCTACATTGTCAATCTCAGGATTATGGTAGTCGTATTCAGACCTCCCCTGAGACAGAAAGTAAATTCCGGGAGCGACTTCCTGGTACTGAGTTTTAATCTGATACGTTTTTTTCCATGCAGAGGCACCTGGGGCTGGCATTTCGACTCGAAGCGAATGAACTGGTAAGTAGCCATACCGCTCATCCAAAACGATTCGACGCACATCGATTCGCCCCGATCCGTCTTCGGCCATCGGTCCGCATACTTCGATGGTATGCAGCGGACCATCCTTTGTGATTTGTAGAATAGCCTGACCGGAAGCAATGGCTTTGATCAATTTTTCTTTATTGAAGGGATCGGCGCGAATGTTGCGAAGGATCTGTAGGAGACTGTCACAATATTCATCCACCGGTCTGATGTCATCCACCGGTTCGATACCATACAGATCGGGCATGTAAAACTGATGAACTTCGTTCGTAGAATCAGACCGCCAGTCTAAATAATTCAGATCTGGATTACTGATCACGATGGTGTTTTTGTTGAGCACGTAAAAGTTCTGGCCATCATGCAAATTAATTATGGTGCGCCGTTCTGGTTTTTTGTCGAATCCTGACAAAATGAATTTCTCGATATCGAGCCGCATCTTTCCATTGCGGGTCACAAGTGTGAACTTTCGATTGCCTGGGTTGATGACACCCTGCACAAACGCGTTTGGGGGAACTCGACTCTGCTTTAGATACTCGTCGCGAATCCACTTCAGTTCTTTCATAAAGGAGTCCAGGTCCTCAATGGCGGCGACTTCTTTTGATTTCACTTCCTGGCTTTGCACAGTGGGACTGCAAGTCAGGAAAAGTGTAAGGACAGCGCATAGGGAATAGAAAAACTCAAGTGATCTGTTCCATGAGAATCCGGGGCTCTGCTGCATCAGTATCGCTCCTGCTACCAAGATTTATATTCCTGCCCCTGTCGTCAGCGCGCAGCTTAATACAAATTGTACAGTCAGGGAATAGCAGGTGGTGTGCAGACCTCTAAGCTGCTACTGCTCGCAGGCAGACACCGGCTGTGGCTCCGCTTCCACGGGCTCTGGTTCTGACACATCCGCGTACTTCTCTCGATGCCGATCGGCGAGGATCGTATCGATAAAGAACTGTGACGTATGAAACATCAGCAGCGGAAAAACGGCTGACGGAATCCCGGCATTGCCGAACATCGACGCGTCCGTCGCCACGAAGACCGCAATTGGCAGTGTCTTCTGGCTGCCCGCGATTGCACTGGCGATCCGGTCACGGGGATGAAACCGAAATGTCTTGCCCAGCAGCAGATTTGTGAAAAAGCCTCCTACATGCACCACGATGCAGCTGATCCAGACCACCACGACGGCCGCCAGGGAGATCCCCACTTTGGATGTCTGAATTCCATAGCCGGTCTGTACCGCTGCCAGCAGTACCATGAACAGTACGAAGACCAATGCCACGGTTCCCAGTCGCGACGTAATCCGGTCGGCGAACTGTTTGATCCGCGGATTCAGCCGCAGTATCTGACCGACAACCACGGGGAGCATCGCTGCATAAAACAGCTTCGTGACCATCTGCACGCGATCGAATTCGATCTCACGGGAGGTGATCAGTAGAATCCAGAAGGGAACGGTCAGAAAGCAGGCCCCGTTGGTGATCATGGTCACCATCAGCGAGACGCCGTCATTTCCGCCTCCTCGTCTCGTCCAGACCGAAGCCCCGCACAGCGTGCACGGCACGCAGGCCATAATGATCAGCCCGATCTGAAAATCGGGAGTCAGCTGCAGCGGCAGCAGCGCCCAGGCGATCAGGGGCAGCAGCACAATGTTGGTCGCCAGCGAGAGAAACAGCGGCCCCGGTTTGCGGATCGATGACAGCAGATGTTCGGAATTCAGGCTCAGCGACATCAGAAACAGGACGATCGCGGTCAGCCACGAAGGACGAATAAACTGCCTCACCTGGGACAGGGTCTCCTGCGATCCTTCATGACCGGCATAGACGCCGCAGGCAATCACCACCGTGATGCACAGCAAAAACCAGCGTCGTCGTAAAAAGGCAAGCATGTCTCAATTTTCAGTTGGTGTGGGGCGGGTGAGCAGCAGGGGGTTGTTTACTTGTTCTTGTCCCGAATGATCTTCCAGCGTTCGCTGAAAAATGCAAATGCGGGCCGCATGGCATCCGGGCAGCCTTTATTCTCATTTTCTGACAAAGAGAAAATCGCGCTGTTGATCTTGCCTGATTCCGCATCCGCAATCGCCATGTGGTACAGGACAGACAGGGAACGCCCCAGCCACTTCCCTTGGCTGTCGCGATGAATGTAAAACCGGTGACGGAGGAAGCTGTCAAATGACTGGGCCGCGACGGCGTATTCTTCCTGAATGAACTGCCCGATTCCGATAAAGTAAGCCGCATTCTGACCTGCCAGAACATGCATCTGGCGGATCTCCGGCGGTACAACCAGATCGGCAGGGAAGCGTTCTTCCAGCCGTGTGGAGACGTAGCTTTTGATTGCGGCCTGCTGCTCACCCAGCAATTGTGAAAGGCGGGTTTTCAGCAGTTTTTTGGTGGGAGCCCCCCATTTGACCTCGAAGAAGCCCTGGGCGTTCTCAACCGCTTGCTTGGCATCGTAGGGAACCGGTGCGCGGAACGGCAGTTTGATGAGGGACAGTGTCTTGGCCTGCTCTCCACTGATCGCTTCACTGGCATTGATCTCATTATCGGGGTATTCCGAAACAACGATCTTGTTGTCTTTCAGCATGCCCTTGCCGATCGACTGGATGTGCCCGATGAAGCCCGGGTCACCCTCCAGAGGGTCCAGGTTGCGATACAGCACAAAGGTCTGTTTACGGGACAACGAATCTTCCAGACGACGCATCCGCGTCGACCATTCACTGCTCCGCCCGAGAATCTCCACCTGGGCGGTTTTCAGTTCCTCAGCAGAGAAACGGCTGTCGGTATACTTGCCATAAAACTTTTTCAGCAGATCGGGATCCTGCTGGACCTCGGCGAACGTGGCCGGCATCTGAATCTGAATCGTATCTGCAGGCTGTGCAGGAGCGGGGATCGGCAGTCCCAGCACGGGATCATACAGGTAGATCTTGTCTTCCAGCAGCACGCCGACCAGCAGCTTGAACGGCGCCGGCTTCGCAGGCCGGAACAGAACGGCATCAATCCGCAACTGTCGCATCAGGTCAATAAAGATCCAGGCCCGCTGCTGTGCCGTTCCGGAACCGATCACACAGATTTCATAGGGCGAGAGTGGCAGCGCATTCTTCTCTTCCGGGACGAGGTCAATATTGTTCACGGTGTAATAGAAGGCAGCCGTGGTTCGTTCCAGGTCATTCTTTTTGCCTTCAATGGCTGCACTGACCATCCCGTTAAATAACTGTGAATCTCTGATGAAATTGCCGTCGATTTCAGTAAACCGCGTCAGATCCATCTTGGCCAACTGGGCTTCACTCAGATATTTCTGCAGAAACGGTTTCTGGGAATCGGTTACTGTGGGTGGTTTTGCGTCAAAATTACCACAACTCTCGGCCCACTCGTTCAGCAGAGAGACAGCGGGTTTCAGACCGGAACTGATCCCCAGCCGTTTGGGCTGCATCATGTTGATCGAATTATCGATATAACTGAGACATTCCGAATCGCCCTTCTGGGTCACAGACGTCGTTGCTGTGGTAGTGCCTCCCTTACCGCCGGCCCCTGCTTTTTTCGCGGGTTTGGGAGGTTTGCAACCGGACAGGCAGATCAACAGACAGCAGAGACAGACGCCGGGCAGCACAGACTGGCGATTTCTGGAAAATGGGCGGAGCAGAGCGGTCAAAGTCATATCAATCGTGGTTTCATAGTATGGTACATTCCCATCAATTCTCTGATGGAGATGTGGTGTTGAAGATGCGGTGCATTCACAGGTGATGAGACGACAGAAGATCGATCATTCAACTGACTGTACTCTATACTATAACCGATTTTCAGGCAGATGGAACGTCTTAAGGGGCTCCGATTTCGTTCACCAGGGCACGAAACCGCAGCAATTCGGCCGCAAAACCGGCAAACTCGTCCAGAGGCAGCATATTCGGTCCGTCACTGAGCGCCTGTGAGGGGTCGGGATGTGTCTCCGCAAAGATGCCGTCACAGCCACAGGCTACTGCCGCCCGCGCCAGGTAAGGAATCATCTCCCGCTGCCCTCCGGTCGATTTGCCTCCCGGAGTCTGCACGCTGTGGGTCGCATCGAAAATCACCGGCGGTCCCATGGCCTGCATGATGGGAATGCACCGCATGTCATTCACCAGCCGTCCGTAACCGAAAGTGGTTCCCCGCTCGGTCAGCATCAGTTGTTCCTGTCCGAACGCTTCACACTTCTTCACCGCATGAATACAGTCCTCGGGCGCTACGAACTGTGGTTTCTTGATATTCACCACGCCCCCGTGCTGCAGCGCCGCTTTCGAAGCCGCTTCCAAAAGATCGGTCTGCCGGGCCAGAAATGCCGGGATCTGTAAAATCCGACAGACTTCCGCAGCCGCGGCCGCCTGCCCCGGTTCATGGATATCGGTGGTCACTTCCAGACCCGTGACCTGTTTGACCTTCGCCAGAATTTCCAGCCCCGCCTCCAGCCCCGGGCCGCGGAAGCTGTCGACGCTGGTCCGGTTGGCTTTATCAAAGCTGCACTTGAAAACGAGCGACAGGCCATCCCGGGCTGCAATTTCAGCCAGGCGTTCGGCAGTGCTCAGCACCAGGTCTTCGCTTTCAATCACACAGGGGCCGGCAATGAACAGCAGGGGCAACTGCGTGCCGCACTGCAGCTTGCCGATCGAGACAGGGTTTTGGGCCACGGGAGAATCCTTTCAGTGGGAGTCGGGTATTTTTACGAATTATGCTTCAATCGTCTGAATGGGGCAAGGGACGATCAGCTTCAGGGCTCGGGGAATGACCTTGATTTCCGCCGGCGTCAACCCGGAGGCATCTCCATCGGTCTGGATCGGCACCGGCCTGGTCGAATGAATCCGGATCGAGCGGGCCTGGATCTTCTGAACGTATTTTGACGTCAGATGCGTGCCTCGGATGATCTGCCACAGGTAAAGCAGCATGCTGATGATACCCCGTTTGCGAAACAGGATCAGGTCCAGCATCCCGTCGTGGTCGACCGCATCCGGCGAGAAGTTCAGATTCAGCCCGTAGGCGGGAATATTCACGACGATCGCATGATAGGCGGTCTCTTCGCTGGCACCATCGTCTAAACTGATCAACAAAGATTCGAAGGGGTAGTCATACAGGGTTCTCAGGACCGGCTTCAGGTAACTCAAGTACGAAATATTCCCTCTGCGGACCTGGGCCAGATTTTCCACGACCGCGGCGTCAAAGCCGATGCTGGCCATCAGGACGAACTTCCGCTGGTTGAGCTGGCAGACATCGATCTCCCGGCTGGCACCCTGTTTGATCATTTCCGCTACGAACGCACCCGATTTGGGAATCCCCAGGTAACGCGCCAGCAGGTTTTCGGTCCCCAGAGGCAGAACGGCAATCCGCTGATCCGGGTAGCGATTCACCACATCCTGCACCGTCCCGTCTCCCCCGGCGGCTACGATGCACTCCGGCGGCGTGGTCTGGATGCGCTCCGCCACGTATTCCTGCATCCGTTCCCGATTGGAAAACAGACGCGGCCGGATTCCCTGCTGCTTTAAATGCTGTACCAGATCCAGAATCAACGCAGCGCGATCCCCTTTTCCGGAAATCGGATTTCTCTGAATGGCGACCCAGGCATCAGACATCGTAAGGCATTCTTAACTGGCGGCAGGTTCTGGAAGACTCGGCTGGAAAAGCCGATTTGTCAGTCATTCAGGCGAGAAGACTTGAGAAAAACTATTCAAAATCGTGAAGAACTTTCTGAAAATAGAAGATTCACTACCTTGCTTCTTAATTTTGGCTGACAGAAAGCCGATTTCATAGGTACTGTCCCAGGTTTGTTTACGGCTTTCAAAATATTTTGATTCAAAGCGCGAAAACCGGAATTCATGTTCTATCATTAATGAGTAGAAATACGTAATTAAAGATTGAGATTACTTGTGTTCCAGTGAGCCGATCCGGTAAATTGGAGAATATAACAGGTGTCCTCGCTCATGATACAACTTTAAGTCAGGCAACAAGTGTCTTAGTGGACAAAGGCTGTTTTCATAGTGACCAATCCGCATAAAATTCTCTTCTGTGGGCCATCGGATAACCAGACCTCTGATTTGAGGCAGCAGTTCGCTTCCGACGACTATCTGGTGGTGACTCCGGAGAATCTGGCACAGGGAATTGCGGAGTTCGATCAGGGAAATGTTTCCGCGCTGGTGGTCCCTGCGACCCCCGGGACACTCCCCCTCGCATTGATTCAATCCGGCTCGCTGCTGGAATATCTGCCCCACGCTGTTGTCGTCCTCGATTCCGATCTGCGAATCATCTGGGCCAACCATCGGCTGAACCTGTTATGCGACCAGCAGGAATCGTTAATCGGTCATTCCTTCTACGATGCCTTCGGGGCACCCGAAATTCTGGGCCCGGATTTCAGCCCGTTTCACACTGCCTTTTCCACACGTAAGCTCGCCAAGAGTGGATTGCGGGTGGGAGACAAGAGTTATTTCGACGTCGAAGTTATGCCGGTCATTACCGAACCGGACAGCGAACAGGATCCCGCGTATCTGGTCGCCAGTGTCCGCGATATTTCCGCAGAAGTCCTGCAGCGTCAGAAACTCAACGCTATCTACCAGGCCGGTCTGGAACTGGGCGATCTCTCGCCGGAAGAAATCTACGAGATGTCGACCGAAGACCGGATCGAACTGCTCAAAGCCAAAATTCTGCACTACACACAGGATCTGCTGGAATTCGAAACCGTCGAGATTCGCATCCTGGATAAAGCCACCCAGCGGCTGGATGTTCTGCTGGCCGTCGGCATGGAACAGGTTGCCACCAACCGCAAACTGTTTGCCAAGCCGGAAGGGAACGGCGTGACCGGTTTTGTCGCCGCCACAGGGAAGAGTTATCTCTGTGAAGACACGACACACGATCCACTTTATATGACCGGCGCTCCGGATGCCCGCAGTTCTCTGACCGTTCCTCTGCATCTGCACGACGAAGTCCTGGGAACCTTCAATGTGGAAAGTCCGCATACCGGCGCTTTTGATGAAAACGATCTGCACTTCCTGGAACTGTTCAGTCGCGAAGTCGCGATTGCCCTCAATACTCTGGAACTGCTGGTGGTCGAAAAACTGACCACGGCATCTGCCAGTACCGAGTTAATCATGCGTGGGGTCGTCGATCCGGTCGACGAGATCCTCAACGACACTGCCTGGATTCTGGAGCGGTACATTGGACACGAGCCTAATGTGTGCGAGCGATTGCAGCGTATCCTTAAAGACACTCGCCATATTAAGCAACTGATCCAACAGGTGGGAGACGAAATGGCTCCCCAGACTCCACACCACCACAAAGTGCCTGCCATGCGACAGGTGAACCCCAAGCTGCTCAACAAGCGGGTTCTTGTCGTCGACAGTGACGCCACTGTCAGGCGGGCCGCCCACGAACTGCTGGGTCGGCTGGGGTGTGAAGTCGAGACCGCCCATAACGGTGAAGAAGCATTCCTGATGGTCCGCAGCTTCCACTACGATGTGGTCATTGCCGACATCCGCCTGCCCGATATGAACGGGTACGAATGCTTCGCCCAGATCCGTGAAATCCATGAGCATTTGCCCGTCATCCTGATGACAGGCTTCGGCTACGATCCCACGCACTCGATCGTGAAAGCACGCCAGCTCGGTTTGAAATGCGTCCTCTACAAACCATTCCGCCTGGACCAGTTGGTCACCGGCGTCGAAAAAGCAGTCAGCATTTCCGAAGATATCACCTCAGAAACCTCCAACTGACACGCCTCAGTTCCCCCTCGTCAATTTTTTCCCGAATTCTCATAACAGGCTCGATTTCAGTCTGCGCCTGCTTTATATTAAAAAAGTTAATATATACAGAGGTCAGTACCAGTCCCACTCGGATCTGGTTCGCCTGATTTTCTGCCCCCCACCGGATGACTTCTCGCTCAAGGAGAATTGCTGATGTCTCATTCCGTCGACCGCCGCGAGTTTCTCAAGAAAGCACTCATCGCAGGTACCGCTGTCCCCGCTCTCTCCTCTGCTCTACCGCTCCCGTCACTGGAAGCAGCGAACAAAAGCAAAAGCCCCAACGAGAAACTGAACCTGGCGACGATCGGTGTAGCCGCCCGTGCTTATGCCAACATCACGGGCACCAAATCAGAAAACTTCGTCGCCCTGTGTGACATCGACGCCCACCGGCTGGAGAAAGCCTCCAAAGAATTCCCGCACGCCGACACTTATAATGATTACCGCAAGGCCCTCGACCGGGACGACATTGACGCAGTCCTCGTCAGCACTCCCGATCACATGCATGCTCCCGCAGCAGCCATGGCGCTTCGCAAAGGGCTGCCCGTCTACTGTGAAAAACCGCTGACCCATTCCGTTTACGAAGCCCGCGTGCTGACCGACCTGGCCGCCAAAGCCGGCGTACCAACCCAGATGGGGAACCAGATCCACGCCACAGACAACTATCGCAAGGTTGTCGAAATGGTCCAGTCCGGCGTGATTGGTCCCGTCCGTCGCGTGCATGTCTGGGTCGGCGGAGGTGTGCGCATCGAAGGCAAACGCTCACAGGAAAACCATCCCCCGGCCTACGTCAACTACGATCAGTGGATCGGCCCGGCGCCCTTCCGTCCCTACAACGAAACCAGTTTCCATTTCAACTGGCGTTACTGGTGGGATTTCGGCAACGGTCAGCTGGGCGACTTCGGTTGCCACTACATGGACCTGCCGTTCTGGGCCCTGAAACTCAAGTACCCCAAAACCGTGGTCGGTGTTGGCGAGAAGGGCCACAAAGGCGAAAACGACTGCCCGAGCTTCATGCGCGTCGATTATGAATTCACCGAACGCGACGATCTGCCCCCGGTCCACATGACCTGGTATCACGGCGGCTGGAAACCCAAAGGGGCCGAGATCTACGAAAAGAACAGTGCGGTCCTCTTCGAAGGAGACGACGGCCGTCTGCTCGCCGACTATGGCACTAATAAGGTCTTCATGGAAGCCGGCAAAGAAGCTAAACCGGTGAAACCTTATCTGACCCGTCCTGAAAGCCACCACATCGAATGGCTCAACGCCATCCGCAACGGCACTCCCACCGGCAGTAACTTTGCCTATGCCGGCCCGCTGACCGAAACGGTACTGCTGGGCAACGTCTCTTACCGACTCGGCGGAAAGAAACTGGAATGGGACGCCGAAAATCTGAAAGTGACCAACGCCCCCGCAGCCGACCAGTACCTCAAACGCGAATACCGCAAAGGCTGGACGCTGTAGTCTGATTATCGCTTACAACTCTCGACTTAGAGCCCAATCTCGGGTGGCACTCAACGCGGGTAACGATTCTGTGTAAGTTAAATAAATCTTGATGCGGACAACCGTTAGGTTGTTTAATGC